>JALXCH010000101.1:7186-8054 GCA_026991005.1 Calditrichia bacterium
TTCCCCGGGAAAAATTTGTAGTGATTACCGGGCTCTCCGGCTCCGGTAAATCCAGCCTGGCTTTCGACACCATCTACGCCGAGGGACAACGCCGCTACGTGGAGAGTTTGAGCGCCTACGCGCGCCAGTTCCTGGGCTTGATGGAAAAACCGGACGTGGATTACATCGACGGACTTTCGCCTGCCATCTCCATCGAGCAAAAAACCACCCACCGCAATCCGCGCTCCACGGTAGGTACGGTAACAGAAATTTACGACTACCTGCGACTGCTGTTTGCCCGTGTGGGGCATCCCCACTGTTACAATTGCGGCGCACCCATCTCCCGGCAAACGCCCCAGCAAATTGTCGATCAGATTCTTCAGCTCCCCGAAGGGTCCCGGGTACAGATTCTGGCGCCTCTGGTACGGGGGCGGAAAGGGGAATATCGGGAGCTTTTCGAAGAAATTCGTAAAGAAGGATTTGTGCGGGTGCGGGTGGATGGAAAATTGTACTTGCTGGACGAACCCATCCGGCTGCGCAAGAACGTGAAGCACAACATCGAAGTGGTGGTGGACCGCCTAAAAATTCGCCCGGATATCCGCCAGCGTTTGGCCGAAAGTGTGGAAATTGCCCTGAAGCTGGGCAGCGGACTGGTGATTTCCGAAAATGTGGATGAAGCCAGCGAGCAGCTTTACAGCGAGCAGTTTGCCTGCCTGAAGTGCGGCATCAGTTACGAGGAGATTGAACCGCGCCTGTTTTCTTTCAATAGTCCTTACGGTGCCTGCCCCACCTGCGACGGCCTGGGGACCCGCCTGGAAATCGACGAACGCCTGGTGGTGCCCAATCCCAATCTTTCCATCGAAAAAGGCGCTATTGCTCCCATTGGCGA
>JALXCH010000102.1 GCA_026991005.1 Calditrichia bacterium
CTTCCTTGTAGTCGGTTTCCCCCTGCGCAATATGTCTTAATGCATCTTCATAGAGATTCTGGAATCCTTTCTTGCGCGCCACTTTGCGAATCTGACTCAGCGCCGCACCGGAACCAATGAGGTCTTTTAATTCTTCGTCCAGAAGGAGAATTTCGTACACCCCGATGCGGCCTTTGTAACCGGTAAATCCACACTGCTGGCAGCCATCCGCTTTGTAAAAGCGCGGTTCCATCCCCATGCGCTTAATGAAAGGAATGAGTTTTCGCTCCACCTCATCGGGTTCTTTTTCCACCTTGCAGTGTTTACACAACCGGCGCACCAGCCGCTGAGCAATCACCGCTTCCAGCGAAGAAGCAATTTTGTACACATCGATACCCATATCCACCAGACGGGTAATGGCGCCCAGGGAGTCGTTGGTGTGCAGGGTGCTCAGAACCAGATGCCCGGTGAGTGCCGCCTGAATGGCAATCTCGGCGGTTTCCTGATCCCGAATTTCCCCCACCAGAATCACATCGGGATCCTGCCGCAGGAAGGAACGCAGGGCCGAGGCAAAGGTAATCCCGGCTTTCTCATTCACCTGTACCTGGTTAATCCCCTCAATATTGTATTCAATGGGATCTTCGATGGTGAGGATGTTATTCGCCGTGTTGCGAATCCGATTCAAAGCCGCATACAGAGTTGTGGTTTTTCCGGAACCCGTGGGACCGGTTACCAGAATCATCCCCTGCGTCTTGCTGAAACATTTTTCCAGCAATTCCAGATTTCTTCCCTGAATTCCCAATTCCTGGAACGACACCTTTGCTTTACGGTTATCCAGGATTCGGATAACCACTTTCTCGCCATAATTGGTTGGCAAAACGGAAATTCGCAGGTCGATGCTGACCCCGTCGTGAATAACCTTGGCTTTACCATCCTGGGGTTTGCGGGTCTCGGCAATATTCAGATTCGAGATAATTTTGATGCGGCTTACCAGCGAGGCCTGCACACTCTTGGGAACCTCCAGGATATTGCGTAAAATGCCGTCAATTCGGTAACGGACGACCACCACTTTTTCTTTCGGTTCAATGTGAATGTCGCTGGCATCTTTGTCGATTGCTTCTCCGATAATCAGGCTTACCAGTTTAACTACCGGGGAGTTATTTTCCTTGCCCGATTCTCCTGCAATTTGAACGGCCTTTTCGATGTTGGCACGATCCACCAGATTGTCGATAAACTTATCCGGGGAATAATATTCTTCTACCTTTTGCTTAACCTGGTCCTTAAACGCAAAGAATGTTTTTACGAATTTTCCCGTGGTGTAGGCAATTTCTTTTTCTGCCTCCAGATTGAAGGGATTGGCAAATGCCACGGCGATGTGGTCCTCGCGTAGGTTGAAAGGAAAAACCTGATATTGTTGACAGATGTTTTCGGGAACCATCTCCACTGCCTGCTGGTTGATTTCCACATCATCCAGGTTCACAAAAGGAATTTGCAGAACATTTTCCACAAAGGTTGCGATATCTTCGCGGGTAAGTTGCTTGGTTTCCAGAAGGACATCCAGGAAATAGTCGTAGTCAGCATAACGCGCTCGCAATTCGTCCAGATATTGTTCATCTACAATCTGGTAATCCAGCAAAGCTTTGGCCAACCATTCGTCTTCGAAACGGTGTTTGGTGCTGACTTCCATAAAATTCTCTTTCTATTTACTCCCGCAACATTTAATTTTTAAACAAACGTTGTGACATATGGAACACATTCGGATTAATATTCCCGCTTCCTCAGCTCCCGACCGGCTTGATCGATTGATTGCCCGTTACTATAGCAGACTTTCGCGTCGGGAGATAAAACGATTGATTGTGCGTGGTGCGGTTTACGTCAATCGTCGCCGCATCCGACAGGCTTCGTACCAGATTTTCCCGCCGGCGGTGATCCAGATTTTCATCAAAAATAACCTGCAAATAGAACATATAGCTGAACAGATCCATTGGCCCTCCCGGATTTTATTCCATGATGCCCATCTGATTGTGGTGGATAAACCTGCGGGTATTCCCACAGCTCCCACCAGAGACAGTGTGGTGCACAACGTGTACTCTTATTTGCAACAGGCTGGCATACTTCAACGTCATTTCTACCCCTTTCATCGTCTGGATGCGGAAACTTCCGGCGTATTAATCATTCCTCTTTCCCGTCGGGCTGTCCGCTCGTTAAACGAGCAACTACGCCGGAGAGAGATCCAGAAAACTTACCTCGCCCTTTGTCAGGGAGCGCCCCCTTCGCCTCAATGGACGGTTTCAGGTTCCATCTCCCGGCAACGCACTCACCCCTCACGTTACACCTTTTCTCCCGGAGAACATTCTTCCCGGAATTTCTCTCAAACTCTCTTCCT
>JALXCH010000103.1 GCA_026991005.1 Calditrichia bacterium
GTACGAAATAGCGACCGGTGAGAAAAATAATGGCCGAAAGAGAGGTCAGCATGGCGCCGCCCATGGGGATGCGCAATCCCTTCAGGGTGACGCCAATGGTTATTTCCATCAATCCCCATAACGCACCAAAAACCGCAATGACTACCGTATCCCGCGTGGTGCTGTGAATGCCACTATCCGTTAGGGATGGGGCAATATTTTCCCGAACCTCAGATCGTTTCATACATTCCCTGCCTTTCTAAGAAAGAAAAGAGCATCTGTAAATCTGCCCGGGTATTGATGTTCAAAAAATACTCGGGCTGGTAATTTTCTTTCATTTCCCGGGGAAGAACGACCTCAACTGCCTGCAACTGATGCAGAGGCTCACGCAGGCTAAGCCGACCGGTTTCCAGGCACTGTTGTACTGTGGGGAGTGCTTCCCGGGGCCACACTGCCACCATAGGTTCCAGACCTTTGTGAGACACTGCCACCACCGGGCGTCCGGAAGAAATATAGCGAGTAAGTTGCCCCAGCACCGCAGCAGGAAGGAGAGGCACATCGCAGGGCAGCGTTAACAGATACGGAGTGGTGGTGTGGAGCAAGGCGGTGTAAATTCCCCCCAGAGGTCCCCGTCCCGGGGTTACATCCGGATAGACCGATATTCCATCCCGCACCGGAATGGTTCGCTCCCCGGAAATAACCATCACCCGCGATGTGACCTGTAGAGCGGTATCCACAGCATTTTCCAGCAGAGTTTTTCCCTGAATCTCCACCTCACATTTGGGAGCACCGAAACGCGTACTTTTTCCACCGGCAATAATGGCGGCTGTCAGATCGTTCATTTTATCCTGCTATTTTTTGAGACAAAAAAAACCTCCTGCTGAATTGGCAGGAGGTTCTGTTTGCGAACTTAAAATGAACCCTGGCGGCACGATAGCCGAAGGATTCATTCTCCTTTGCCAATTCAGGACAGTTTAAACCGTTAAACCATCCATCGGGCAGGGTAACCGGTTGCCCGTGTTACCCCAGCGCCCGGCTGCTCCCGGAGGGACCAACCGGATCGGAGAATAACCTAATTTTTGTAGAGCAGACGTTTCTTATTTAAAACGAGGTTGTTACAATTAAAATTATTGAACGCTAAAATTATAAGCCCAAATCACGATATATTTTAACAAAAATATTTAGTTTAAGCAAGAAATAATATCAGAAATTCCCGGTCTCTGGTTAAAAAAGATACAACAAAAACCTCTTCTGGTTAATTTTATCAGGAATCAGAACCTGAGGAGGAACACTTATCCCGGATATAAAATCAAAAGATTTTTAGCAAATTGGCAGGTCATCTGGTGTGGATTGTGGTGTATCAGCCCGGGGTATTTATTCAAAAATAAGCTGTGAGTTTGTTGATTCGGTTTTGTTCTGGAGAATGGTTGCAGAGAGAAGCAGGCTGAGTTGGTCTATATTCTGTGGGTGGATTGTCCGCTTCGGTAATCTTAAAGGAAATTGGTTTCTCTCACATTTTCCCGAACTTTTTTAGCAGAGTCTCCTTCACGATGGAAGGGACAAATGCGGAAACATCGCCTCCCAGGCGAGCCACTTCTTTAACAATGGTGGAATTCAAATAGGAATAATTTTCGTGGGGCATCATAAACACCGTGGTGACTTCGTTTTCCAGGCGACGGTTCATCAGTGCCATCTGAAGTTCGTACTCAAAGTCCGAAACAGCACGTAGCCCGCGGATGATAGCAATTGCCCCTTTTTGCCGGGCAAAATCCACCAGCAATCCTTCGAACGCTTCTACGGAAACATTGTGGTTAATTTTCCTTTCTTGAAGCACCTGATTAATTAAATCAACTCGCTCTTGCATGGTGAACAGAGGCTGTTTGTGCGGATTCATGGCAATGGTGATGATGATGTGGTCAAAGAGCCGTCTGGCGCGATCCAGAATATCCAGATGTCCGTTGGTAATGGGATCGAAAGTTCCAGGATAGAGGGCGATTCTCATTCTACACCTTTTCTTCCGAAAAATGTAATGATACTGCGATCAAACTTTTTCTGGCGCAATACCTCGTACACATTGGTTTCCCATTCTATATCGTGGGTACGCTCACTTTCCAGAACGAAAATCCCATATTCGGCCAGGTTTTCGGGTAAAAATACCAGAGGTAACAGTTCAATGAAACGATTCCATTTAAAAGGTGGATCGGCAAAGATTAAATCAAAAGGTTCCTTATTTTGTTTGAGGAAGGTGAGTACGTTTTTTCGAATAACGAACACCGGTTCCTGAATGGGTAAACGTGCCAGGTTTTTTTTAAGCACTTTGATGGAGTTGTAAGAATTTTCCACGAAAGTTACACTTTCTGCACCCCTGCTTAAAGCTTCTATTCCCAGACTCCCCGAGCCGGCAAAGAGATCAAGCACCCGGCAATCTACAACAAAATCGTCCAGAACGCTAAAGATGTGCTCTTTAATCCGATCGGTTGTAGGCCGTATAGATTGATTTTTGGCTGAATACAGGTGATGACCTTTGTACTTTCCGGCAATTATACGCATGGGATTTCGCAAAGATTATTTTATATTGTAGAATGTAAACGAAATTCGACTTGAGAGATTTTTATCCGAAATAGATGCCAGATTATAAAAAAATAACGTTGCTTTGTTAATCCGAATCATGGGATAGTGTTGAATCATGTCCGAGAGAAAACGAATAAGATTCTCCCGGGTTCCGTTTAAGTGGAGGTAATAACGAATCAGATTGTATTTTGCCTGAGAAATAACTTTTCCCCGTTTAAGTTTGGCGACTGTTATATGATTGTTTTCGGCCAATTGCTTCAATTCTGCTTCAATGTTCTGAGGCTGAACAGTGATATTAATGGATTGATTGTGAGGTGGAATGCGAGATGGCATAACCTTCGCTGAAAAGTCGGCGTAATATTGAGTTTTATCGTTTTCAAATTTGTCCTGCACAGAAAGTATGCGGAAAGGAAGCTTGGGGAAATTGTGTTTTAATGCCAGGTGAAACTGAGCAATTTTTTCTCGCGAATCCGCCAGAACGGTCAGGTCAATTTCTTTGGGAGTAACCACCATTAATGCAATTTTCGTTGTTTTGGGACGACGCTGAATCATTTCCTGCAACTGAGTGACAATAAATTGGTTGTAAGCCAAATTTTCCTGGAAAATGGACAAAATTTCCGGATCGGGTTTCGATGGTTGGGTTTCTGTTTCCGTTTTTGCCTTCACTTCCGCTACCGGTTTCTCCGGAACTGCCTGTTTTTTCCCGGATGTTAAAATCAAAATTAAAACAATCACCAGTCCAATAATGCCTACTGTAAAACCAATGAACATCCCTTTCTTCCCATTTCCCGAAAACGAGAAGGTTTCTTCCTCACTGTATTCCCTGGATGAAGATAAAACGGTTGATTCGGATTTTTCTTCTTCTTTTAATTCGGAAACAAAAGGTTCAGCAGCGCTTTCTTCAATTTGTTTATCGGAGCGAGGAACCAGCGATTCGGTGGAATCGAAAGAAAGATCAATAGATTCATCTAGAATGGTGCTGGCCGGTGCCGTTGGGGCTTGAGCTTCCGTCTTCTCTTCGGTTGCTGCGGTCGTTTTTATTGGTGAAGCGGTTTTTAAATTAACCTTCACCATGATAGAATCCCCCTTTTTAATCGGAGTTAAAATATGTTTGAGATTGGTTGAATCATTTGATAAAGGCGATCCGATGAAATTTCCTGACTTTCGGCTGCCAGTCGAAATACATCTGTATTTTCCAGATTAAATAGCTGGATGGGAATGGAAGTTTGCGCTTGCAACGGATCAATCCATTCTCGTTTAAAGTGAAAACCAAACATAAATATGGATTTAAATTGAAATCGTGGTTTATCCAGCACCGAAGGTTGCTGAAGCTCATCAATAAATACATCGAAACGAGAGAGAAGATCGTCATCTTCAATCTGTTCAATGGATTCTAACTCGGAATTGTAGGGATGGAACTGATATTCCAGAAAATTCTGGGAGTTAGAAACAATCACATCGTACCCTCGTCGTTGCCATCCTAACAAAAGCAGGTCACCTTCTAAATTGGGGTAAATAGTGCGTAAAAATTCTTCAACCGGAAAGCAGTCCGGGGTTACCGTTTCTAAATTCATCTGGGCCCGGGAGGCAATATCTTCAAAAAATTCCAGAACCTTTTTCCGAATGGCAAGTAGTAAAATCTCCTGAAAATTTTCGCGCTGGATTAAATATTCAGGAAGATAAACATGGTAATTTTCCGGTTTCTCCCCCCAGTATTTTTCTATGGAATAAGCAGCCACTTCCGGGTACTTTTCAGCTGGAATGGTTGAATCCACAGGCAAACGTTTAATTAAAGAAAAACGTGCCGGAATAGAAAAACGCACAGTTTCCGGGTTCAGCTCGTATTTTTGAGCAATAGCAGAGAGATGATTGGCAATTTGCTTGATAGCCGAGGTTTGACTTTGACCGATGGTTTGATAATTAATTGAAATGGGCAGTGAATCACTCACTGCCCTTCGAATATGTAACGTTTGGCCATCAATATTCATTTCCGTCCAGAGGAAAAAATCCTCCTGGAAAGATATGCTATGAATGTGCTTCACCGAAATCCCCTTCGCTATTGATTCTCCCAGCTTTTTTCACCGTCTTTCATGTAACCGTGATTAATATGTTTTTTATAAAAAATCACATAAACAGGTTCTTTTTCTCCTTCCAGGGCATGAAGCAGATCTTTTTCCAGTTTTTTAGATGCTTCGCGAAATAATTGTGCTTCATTGGCATCGAAACTTTGCTTCATCTGGTTCAACAATTCGATGGCCGGTTCGAAAGCCGCAGCACCGGATTCGTATCGTTTGCGGAACCGTCGGGAAAGCTTGCTGGCTGCTACAACAGAATCTAACCGGGACAATTTCTTTTTATAGTACATTAGCTTCTGTTCCAGATCGCTCAGATTCCCCGTTTCGATGCGCGTTGCCAGCGTATCCATGGGATTTAAAATATCTTCGATTGCCGGCTTCAGTACCGAAAGTTTTTTCTCCCTCTGTACTAGCTTCACAAAATTGCCCACCTCTTTCGCATATCGGTAGAAGAAAACATTCTCCAGATCCGAAAATTCTGCCATAATCTCTTTCAAATCCAGCAAAATGTCTGATTTTTTGCGCAAAACCAGCCGATTCTGATTCAATCGGGCTTTGGTGCGGGCAATTATGGAATCCAGGGAATCAATCTGAGCATAAATTGCCACATTTTTAATTGGTTCAATGTCGGCTACAAATAGCTGGTGAAATTTGTCCAGCAGGTTGGGGCACTCTACCGTAATGTGACGCCCGTCTGCGGTATCAATAAGGTACAATTCATTACAATCCGGGCAGTAAAAATTATCCTGATTTAGGTGAACCAGAATAGAGTCGGTTTCGTTTAGCTTGCTTAATCCGTATTTCTGGGTAAGAATAAAGAAATCGGGGCTGAGGAATTTCTGGTGTAATTCTTCCAGATTTTGTCGCTCGGCGTTTAATTTGCCCTGCTCTTCGTTTACATCAACTGTGGTAAAGTTCGCCAGGCTGGTGTTGATGCGATCCATAAATTTCTTTAATCGATCTGGCACACTGGAGACTTTTACAATATCGGTATTCTTAATTTTATTAATAAATTTCTGAATTTTTTGATATTCCTGATTCCAGTATTCGTTAACCGTTTCTCGCTCTACGTTGGGGAAATAATAATTTATGGAATCCACATAATTAATCGCTTTTAGAATCCCCTCCTGGAGGGAATAATCGGAAACCCGTTCCCGCAAATCGCGCAACGAGTCCACAAAAAGTTTCGTGCGGCTAAAGTTAGGAAAGGTAGTACTGGAATCGAATTGCTGGATGTCCCGCATAATTTCCTGGCTTTTCATTAAAATATCTTCATATTTCCGGAAATAACGCTCGTTACCTACCAGGTCGCCCGCAATTTCGTACGCAGCCAGGGAGAGATCCGAAATATTTTTAATGCTGGCAATTTCCAGTATATTGTTGATAACCGTTAAAAAACTTCGGGTTAATGAAACCAGGGTTTGCCGCTGATGTAAGCCAGAATCACTTTGTACAAAATTTAATAATTTGTTCAGCGAATCGGTGTAAGCTTCGTTCGCCCGGTAGTAAAACGCCTCCGCTTCTGCTAAACTGTTAATGTTATTTCGGCATTTTTTGGTAATCTGATCTTCTTCTTTCCAGATTTTATTTGGAATAAGAATAACCGCCACTAAAAGTAACGATAACAAAACAATCAGTATTTCAAGGATGATGGAGCCTCGGGAGTACTTATCAGCCATTATTCCTCCATGCGGTTTAATTATGTTAGAACTAATTTCCCAAAAGACAATATAAATTTCTGTAAAACACGTCGTAAATATTGAAAAGTTTAATAAAATCAAGCTGAAATGTCAATTCATTTTTTGAAAACCAGAATGAGCAATCCGGCTGTTTAAAAAAAGGACAAAACGCCCTTTTGATAAGAAATCGATAACGTTCCCACTGGAAGGGATGTTGCTCCTCCCCCTGGTTTTTTCTCTAAACCTCCCGGGTTAATCACTGTAATGTTTACCATAATTATTGGTACAAATTTTTATTGTTCTTGACTTTTCAGGCACCATTGTCTAAAATCCCTTTCCAGACATGAATAAAACAAAACCGTGGCGTATGTTATTTTTTCTCATTTCAAAATGATTTTTTTATCCACCCGGTTTATTTTTAAACCGGGTTTTTTAATGTTTAACGGAAAACAGGAACCACTGCATGTTAAAGAACTCACATTTTCCGGGTGCCCGGCAATTCTGGCACAATGGCGAGATGTACTACTGGAACACCGCTAATATTCACGTGATGACCCATGCCTTACATTACGGAAGTTCGGTATTCGAAGGCATTCGGGCGTACGATACCGAGCGGGGTCCGGCAATTTTCCGTTTAAAAGAGCATTTGAATCGTTTAATGACTTCTTCCGATATTTTGAACATGAAAGTTCCCTGGGGAAAGCAAGAGCTGGAAAAAATCATTCGCCAGGTATTAAAAGCCAATGAACTGCGAGCCGCTTACATTCGCCCCAACGTGTTTTACTCTTACGGAAACCCCGGAGTGGTACCCAAATACAGTCCCGTAGAGGTCACCATTGCCTGCTGGGCCTGGGGTGCTTACCTGGGAGATGAATCTCTGGAAAAAGGAGTCCACGTTCTTTTGCTCCCCTTCCGCCGCTTCCACAACAGCCAGATCGATTTACGAGCCAAAATTGGTGGTTTATATGCCCAATCCAACATTGCCGGTACTT
Source organism: Calditrichia bacterium (assembly GCA_026991005.1). The sequence continues at coordinate 7,297 of JALXCH010000103.1, forward strand.
TTGCTCGACGATTGTGTTTCCACGAAGGGGTGTTTCTCAATCTGGAAGGCCGGATTGCCGAAGGTACCGGGGAGAATGTGATTCTGGTTAAAAATGGCACCCTGAAAACCAACGACCGAAGCGAATCCATCCTGGAAGGGATTACCCGAACGACCGTGCTACAATTAGCCCAGGATATGGGAATTCCCGTGGAAATTGGTCCCATTTCCGTGGAAGAATTCATTTCTGCCGATGAGGTCTTCTTCACCGGAACGGCGGCAGAGGTGGTTCCGGTTACCCGGGTCACAGACGGCTCCCATGCGGAAACACCCCGGGAAAAATGGCCGGAATACGTCATCAGCACCGGAATGCCCGGCCCCATAACCCGGAAGTTAGCGGCTCAGTACCAGCAGGTTGTTCGGGGAAAATTACCGAAATATCGGCACTGGTTAACCTATATGCACGATTCTCCTGAAGAATTTGAAGATTAACTTAAACCGGAACACAAAGATTAAATTTGAACACGAGCCCTGATTTAACTAATAGGAGGAGTTTACGATGCCACGGATAGCAAAGCGCGCCAATCTGATGCCCCCTTCCCCCATCCGTAAGCTGGTGCCCCTGGCAGAAGAGGCCAAACGTCGGGGAATTCATGTGTACCACATCAATATCGGGCAGCCGGATATTCCCACACCACAGGTGCTGCTGGATGCCTTTCGCAACCACAATCTTACCATTCTGCCGTATGGTCACTCTGCAGG
>JALXCH010000104.1 GCA_026991005.1 Calditrichia bacterium
TGGTAGGATTTCTGGCTGGTGTATTCAGTGGCATGCTGGGTATTGGTGGGGGATTTCTGAAAACACCGGTACTGCTGGTCGGGGTAAACCTGCCACCCAAAATGGCGGTGGGAACTTCGTTATTCATGATTTTCATTACCGCCAGCGCTGGAGCGTTTACTCACGCTTTGCTGGATCACATCAATTTCCACATCGGCCTAACCATAACCGCAGGTATGATCATCGGTGCCTACCTGGGTACAGGAGTCTTTCGCAGGTTGCCAGAACAGCGCATTAAAACGTACATCTTCTTTGCCATGCTGGTAGCCGCTATACTGGGCCTTTTCCGATGAAGCAATTCTTTAAATCAACTAAAATTCTACGCCCACGCCTAATAAAATCTGGCGAGGATGATCATAAATCTGTTTCCCCAGAATTACCCAGTACGCCTGTCCATTGGCAATATTTATAGCCCGGTACATCTCCAGAAACTTTTCTCCATACTTCTGCACATAATAAAAATTCTCGTATTCGGCAGGATTATTGATGAATCCATCCTTTGTGGGCGATCCGGTCGCTTCGTACACATTCAGCACATTTTTCCGGTTAAACAGGTTGTAAATCTGGAGAAATAGTTTTAACTGAAAACGGGAAGCAATCCGGAAGGTTTTATCCAGAGAAAAATCTACCGTATATACCCAGGGTGTAAAGGAGGAGTTGTGCGGTTCAATCTCTTTTCTGAACTCCCCCAGCATGTAATTTACCCCTACACCATAAGGAGGAAGCGGTTGATTGACATACTCCAGCTGTGTGAATGGATGGCCGCTATTCATTTTAAAAATGATACCGACACCGCTTTGTTGCAGAAATGAGAGAGGTGCTTCATTGAAAAAGCGATAATCCAGCACCACAACCGCCCGGTGACGGATGCCATAATCTAGATTGGTAAACTCATGAGAAGGTTTCTCATGTAAAAATTTATGTTTCAAATACTCCTTTTCGTCAGAGGCCGTTCCTGTGCTGTGTAAAAAAGTGTAATTTCCCTCCATAAGAAGATGATGAAAACGCTGCAGCGCGAAATTGAATTCAACCCCTTTGCTTAAGGAGCGGTCTCCATTGGCAAATCGGGGATAGTTGTTTACGGGGGCTTGAGGTTCCACTTTCTGCAACTTCAGAAAAATCTGATTTTTTGTTTTGCGGTAGAAAAGATCGGCGCTCCACCTTACCAGGCCACCACCTGCTTTGCCGTGAATCATAAGATGATATTTTTCCGTACGCAGGGGATCCAGATCAAATCCGTACTGATTTTGCTGATAATACCAGGTGCCTGTAATCTGGCGATACATCCGATATTCACTGAAATACAGCAGAGATAAACGCGGCGGTTGGGTGTAGGTGCCAAATCCTGCGGAAACCTCCCATTGCCGGGAGAATCGATAATTAAGATTGAAGCGAACATTCCCTAAAAACGGTGCATGGCGTTTTTTCCATTCTTCCGGAGCAATGCGCGACTCTTCCGGATCAAATTCCGGGTTGGCGGGATTTTTTAACCCCCGGTCATCCGTGTCAAACCGGGATAAATTAAATCCCGCAAAAACAGAGGTGGGGCCGAATTCCCAGCGGTCTTCAGCAAAGAGATGGATAAATTTGGGTTTTCGGGCGGCATCGAATCCCTCATCAAGCTTCTGGCCGAAACGATCGTAACCGTAACTGTTACCCATAAATTCCCACCAATATTCCGGAGGCACCTGGTCTTCTCCACCAAAACGTTCCACCAGAACCATAACTGCCGGATCGATTTCAAAAAAGCGCATTCGGTAGCCTTTCCATCCCGCACCTGCCCGGAGGAGGTGTCCCTTCCCCGGCTTCCACTTCAATGCGAACCGAAATCCCACACCTTCCTGGAGGGATTTCTGGAAATTGTTTTTGATTGTGCCTTCCCGGGTGAAGGGAAATCCATAGAAATGGTAATCGTATCCGGGAGACCAACGCCCGGGATATTGAACTTTACCTCCGGTATGCTGGGCAACCTTTAAACTATCTTTCCAGGCACGCCAATCGTTTCCAAAATAATCGTCGTTCAATTCTTCGTATTTTTGATGAAAATGGAAACCTATTTCGTAAGAGCCGTTCCTGTGGAATTGGTGAGTAAAATGGGCCGAGAAATAAAACTGATGGTGTTTCACATACTGCTGCCGGGGATTTAGCACATGAAACATCGGGGCATTGTCGTGGTACTGAATCAGATGGGAGAATACACTAATAAGTCGCAGCGAAAGCGGACCGGTTTTTAAATCCACCGCGGCATTCAGGGCAAAACGTCGGGCACGATTGCCTGGTGTAAATCCATCCGGGTAATGCACCTCGGCAACGGTATCCGGCG
>JALXCH010000105.1 GCA_026991005.1 Calditrichia bacterium
TGGCGAAACGGGGACACAATTTACCGGTTCCGGACGAACGGAAAGTGGATTTCCTGAAATTTCTGGTTTACCAGATTATTCACCAGGGAAAATATGCTCGCAGCGCAACACAGGACGGTCTGGAAGCATTAAGAGCCTCTCTGCAAGGCGACATCCAGCAATGGACGGCGCAGGATTTCGGTTTAAAGAAAGGGGAATTCAACACTTTCTTCCGAAAATTGCTGAAAGCCAGGCATCCGCTGTTTATCTGTAATCGCAGTGCCGGAGATCCCGAAACCGTGCACTGGTTGAACAGCCTGGCTTTTGTCCTGGGGAAAAACGAGATTTTGCTCTCCTTGCCCACAGAGGCCAACTACCAGGGGATGCTGGATATGGGTGTGCATCCGGAATTTCTCCCCGGCTACCAGCGGGTGGACAATCCCCAGGTGAGGGAACGGTTCGCCCGGGAATGGGGTGCTGCGCTTCCCGAAAAACCCGGTCTGGCTACGAAAAAGCTACTTTCCCGCTGGAGCAAGGGAAAAATAGACGGTGCCATCTTCTGGGCGCAGGATCCACTGGGAACGGGTGAAGTTAAATGGAAAAAATCTTCCGGTCAGTTTGTGATAGTTGGCGATATGTTCCTGACCGAAACAGCCAAAGAGGCAGATGTGGTCTTCCCGCTGGCACCTTTTGCGGAAATCACCGGTACCATCACCAATGCCGAAGGGCGGGTGCAGCATTTCCGTGCCGCACTTCCTTCGAAAACAAGCCGGGAAAACTGGCAAATCCTGGTGGATTTAAGCGCGGCTCTGGGACATCTGTTCAAGTTGCAACGCAGCGAAGAGGTGACCGCTGAAATCGAGCACTTAATTCCCGAGTACCGGCACGAGATTGCTCTCTTCCGCAATGGCTACCGCCCGAAACCGGAACTGATCTCGGGCATCCGGAAACAGCACATTCCTTACGGCGGAAACCATTTACTGAAGTGGTTCGATACTTTTTCCGCTTCACGCCAGGTTAAATATCGAACCAGCGATTTGCAATTTATTTTAAAAATGTAAACCCCGGAAGTGATGTTTTGGGGTTCTAAAACACCGATTGGAGGACGCATGGGTCATCAAATAAATATTCCGGTCAAATGCTCCCACTGTGGGAAATCTCTAATGACCGAAAAGGTCACTCTGGATGGCTTACCGGCCATAGAGTTGGAAGCCAGCATGAGCGGGAAACTGGGAAAAGTGTATTTAAGCCAGATTTACGGTAGTTACGAGAAAAAATTTGAAGGTGTGGAAGATGTGGTGGGTGCCATTGCCGCTTTTTCCTGCCCCCACTGTCATCAACCGTTTCCGGTGGTGCAGATTTGTGAGTGCAAAGCGCCTATGGTGGGGCTGCAACTGGAATTTGGCGGCATGATTAAAATTTGCTCCCGCAACGGATGTAAACGCCATGCGCTGGAATTTGAAGATGTTAACGATGCCTTCACCCTCTTTTTACGCAAGGACGAAACGGGATTGGGGTAATCCGTTTTGCATTTCGATTGCTAATTTTGCAAATCTGGCGTAAAAATACGGTTGATTCAGAGGCGAAATTCCTTTAAATTTAGCGCGCAAAACAAGGATGCCACCGTAGCTCAGCTGGTAGAGCAAGTGATTCGTAATCACTAGGTCTGCGGTTCGAATCCGCACGGTGGCTCTCCTTTTTTTCATTCCTATCGCTCTTTATTTTCCCTGATTTCCTTTTCCAGCTTTGGACAAACTTTCTCCTATTTTTTTCACGGAAACATTGGAGTACTTCCCCAAAAAGAAGAGAAATCACACAAAATAAAGATTGGTTAAAAAAGGAATTTTTGACTACGGTCATTTTTTTGTTCTTCGCAAATAATTAGAGTAAAATTGATGTGCTGTAATAGGAAAAGAATGATTTTTTATTTGAAACAAAAAATCAAACCGCTGTTTGAAGTGCCCAATATTAAAAAATGAGCTTGAACCAGGAGTAAAACCGTTTTTCTACTGGAAATCCCGATTTGTTACCTAACGATTAAATGGAGGAGACGTCATGAAAAAAGTCTGGTTTTTTCTTATCATATTATTATTGCTTGGAGGGTGCGCCCATTTCAGAACAAGTAAATTTTTCATCCTGGAAGAACCCAATTTTTACCACGGTAAAACAATCGGTTCAGGGGCAAAAATCGGGGTCATGCCATTTTACATTCGCCAATGGCGAACAGTGTACAGCAGCGATTTGTTAGCTCAAATGGAAGAACTCCGGAGTAGATTGAACCTTTATCTCCGGGAAAAGCAGTTGCTCATGTTACCGCAAATTAAAATGGACACTCATTCCTATCCTATCGCTTATTTTGGGGTGGTGGAATCCATTGATTTTCCGGGTGATCAGGAATCCCCTCAAATCGCTTCTTACGACGAAGTGGAGAAACCGCTCATGGCCATTTACCAGGAAACACCGGCGAAAGAGTGGAAGGATTCACTGAAAGCTTACTGTGCCAGGAAGAAGGTGGATTACGTATTGAGTCCTTTTTTGAGCATCGGGGATTTCAAAGTGTATCAAAAGGATTGGAAGGGTAACAAAGAGATTGTTTTGGGGACGAATTACCGCGTTCCGGTTCCCTGGTTAACCGCCCTCGATGAGCCCGTGGAAGTATTGTATCTGGGTGCCGCCCTGGTGAACTGTGAAGGAAAGATTATTAAAGTGGGAGCGGAAGGTTTGTTCGCCAAAAAACCGAAATTTTTGTTATCCGTGATGAGCTTACAGTCCGCCATTACGGCAGAGGATGTCAAAACTTTATTGGAAACCAGACGCGAGGATTTATCCGGGCAGCCGCTAATCTGGAAAACAGCGCTGGACAATTTGTTACAGAATATGATGCAATAAATTTCCTGGTTGCCCGGCTTTCCGATTCACAAACATCGCCGGGGGAATTGGAGAAACCTGCTGAAAAGAGCCTGTAACATTTGGGGAATCTATTCCGGAATTAAATCTCAGCGTTTCTCCGGGAGGGAGGCACATTTTTCCTGTCTTCCGCTTGGCGAAAAGCACCATATCCCGCGGCCAGGTTAGACGCACCTCACAGGAAAATTTAGGTGTGGTTCCGTAAGGAGAATTGATTGTAAAGATGGAGGTAGGAAAAACTTGAGGCGCCGGGCGGATTCGAACCGCCGAATGGAGGTTTTGCAGACCTCTCCCTTAGCCACTTGGGTACGGCGCCAATCAGGAAATTTAAAAATGATGTTGACGAATTTTATTTAAAATTAACAGTTGCCGTTCACGCTTTTTCAATTGCTCTTCCGTACAAAACAAAATCGGTAATATGCAAACAAAATTATTGCGATAACAAATATTTCTATTGATCTCGCTTTTCTACCCTTGTGGAGCTGAGGGGAGTCGAACCCCTGACCTCTTGAATGCCATTCAAGCGCTCTCCCAACTGAGCTACAGCCCCATTTTACACTTCGCTGCGTTCAATTTCATTTGCAGCGGGCACAAATTTAATACACGAAACCACCTTTGTCAACCTGAAAGTGGATTTTCCAATCCCCTTTCATTACCTCTCCTGAAAAAACGCTCATGCCCTACTTCGGTTCACGGAAGAAAAATATTCAACGCTGGAGGAACACAAAGAAATCATTAAACAAAATAGAAAATACAGGAACAGCCAGAAGCGTTAGAAAAGTGCTGGTGAACAATTCTCCAATTATGGAAAGTCCCATGGGTTGATAATTTATACCAATTAGCGAAGCGTTTCCCAACCCCATATGAAAAAGGCTGCCAATGGTGGTAAAGCCGGATATTAAGACGGGACGAAAGCGAGGTGGTCTGGCATCCCAAATAACTTCCCCATCCATTCTGGTATCTATACTTCCATCAAACCAGGGATACAGAAGAAAACATCCACCCTCTCCTACATATCCAGGGTGGCATTGTAAAGCAGGTGGTTGGAAATATCGCCACGTACCACAGGTGTGACTTCCACAGGAATACCTTTTTTCACCGGTGGGCGCTTCCCTTTACGGAAATCTTTTTTCCCGGTAACTTCGGTTTTATTATCCGCTTTCTCCGGAGAAGATGCCGAATTCTCTTTCGAACCGCATCCCAAACCCAGAAGAATAATCAAGAAGAACATTACAATATGTCTGAAATTCATCGAATTCTCCATCTCTTGTCCAAACGCAATAGGCACTGTTACGCAGTTTTGTTCGTAAAGTTGCTTGTTCAATTCATTTTAATTCCAATCTAATATTAGACAATTGAAATAGAAAAAACTTTCGTCCGAGTTTACTTTAAAATTTCTGCAATCACATTCATTCCACCGAATAATGAGGTGCGAAAGGACGTACGCAGAAATTCCAGGAAGAGCGTCCATTGTCCGGTGATTCCACAAAGAATGAGTACCAGAAATAGCAGATTAAAAAAGAGAATGTAGATATAAGCAAAAATACGCCCGGTAAGGAGTAGATCGGGCTGCTGGGGAGATGCTTCCTGCAATAAATGAAAGAGATGAAAGAAATAGGTAAATCCCACCAGAGCTGCCGGGTAAATGCGATATGCCGGTTGTAGAAAAGGCATAATCGACAGAAACAACAGGCTGAAAAAAGGAAAGGAATACGGAGCCAGCGCAATTACAAAGTTCCCTCCTTCCACTACAATTTGGCCTCCTCGCTGACTGGTAGCATGCAGCCTGTGCACCGGTTGAAAAAATAAAGCCGCAAATATGGCGTGATTGATTTCGTGGATTAAAGTGGGCCAAAAACGACCCTTGCGAGAGAAATAAGCCCATTCCGCCAGGAAATATAGCGCTCCACCGGCAATAAACATCTTTGTGGGAGTTTTTAGCGGAAGCATTGAACGAAAAACATCCGGAAGCTGCATCACCATACCCGGGAGCCACAGGAACATAAGCAGAAAGAAGAAAAATTTCAGCACTCGTTTCATCAGAGAAATCAACATTTTTCACTAAAATGCTAAAATACGAAGGGTTTGTGAAGGAAAGGAAACATCATTTTAATTTTTGTATTAAATCGTTTTTCCGGTAGTTCCCGGAGCGAATGAAGAATTTGGAAGTGGTTTCTTTTTTCAGTTATCCCGGTTAAATGTTCATCCGGATTGAATCAAATCAAATGCGTTTAAAACATCGACCGGTATTGTTTTTACACATCTCCTTCTCAATAAACCATCTGCCTGTTTCTGAAATAGTTGCAGCGAATATTACCAGCACAATAAAAATTGCATCCGTTTTACTTCCGGTTTGCGCAAATTAATCCGTTGAGGATTGCCTCACGGCTGCTCGTGCTTCTCTTTCTCTGATTTCCTTCTGACGGCTCATTTCCAGAACAATATCCCAGATGCGATCAATCTCATCCGAAATTTCCCGGAAGATGCGGCGGTAGAAATTTAAATTCATTCCAATCGGGTCGTCGATAGCTTCTTTGGCAGGTGGTTTCTTTCGGCCAAATTCTCGCAAGGTAAAGATTTTGTGTTTTAGATGCGGAAAAATTTCCAGGAGGTCTTTTTTGTGCACCGGGGTCATGCACAGGATTAAATCGTTGGTTTTAATCATTTCCAGGGTAATCGCAGTGGAACGATGGGTTTCCAGATTTAACCCATTTTCCATAGCGACTAATTTGGTCATAGAGGACGCAGGTACTCCTTCGGCAGCCCAGGTTCCGGTTGAAGTACTCCAGATGCGGTCTTCAACCCCCGCTTCCAGCACCTTTCTATTAAAAATTGCCTCCGCTAATGGGCTTCGGCAAACGTTTGCCGTACAAACAAACAGTACCCTGAACATAACTCCCCAATTTTTTATGAGCTATAATTTAATTCGTGAAAGTATGTAATCAAACTGATTTTGAATAATTTTCCAGGGAATTGCTCCAGCTCGGAGGGAACGAAGCTCTCGTTTTTCCACATCAAGTTGGATGATGGTGGAGGGTGTTTTGTAAATGGTTTCGCCTCCGTCCAATACCAGAGCAACACCGTCTAAAATACTTTCGGGAATGTCCATGACCCGTTCCGGAGCCCTCTGGCCACTCAAATTAGCACTGGTAGTAATTACCGGAGTTCCCGCCACTCTTACCAATTCCACAGACAGGGGATGGTTGGGGTAGCGAAATCCCAGATAATCGAACTGATTCCAGTAAGCGATGGGGAGCTTCCGTTGCCGGGGTAATAAAATGGTAATGGCGTCCGGAAAAATTTCCTCCAGAAACTGCTGCACCCAGGTTAGTGCAACACCCGAGATTTCCAGCATTCTCTCCACCGAATCCACCAGAATGGAAAACGGCTGCACCGGTTTCCGCTGTTTCAATCGAAAAACCGCGTGTAGAGCTTCTTCATTTAGATAATCCCCTGCCAGACCGTACACTGTTTCGGTTGGATGACAGATGATTTCACCCTGACGAATCAGCTCGGCTGCCTGCTGTACAATCTCCGGCTCCGGTTGGAACGGATCAATGTTCACAATTTTCATAGATCATCTCTTGCGCTATTTTGAATACCCGCTCCGGGTGTAAATCCCGCATACATTTAAAATGTTTTTCCGGGCATTTCCTTCCCCCGTGAATTCCACAAGGGCGACAGGATAACCCGGTAATCTCGGCAATTCGATCGTTTTCCCCATAGGGGTAAAATCCAAATCTGGGTACGGTTGGACCAAAAATCGTTAACACGGGAACGCGCATGGCGACTCCCAGATGGGTGGGAGCACTATCGTTACTGACAACCAAGCAGGCTCGAGACATCAGCTCTGCCGTTTGACGCAAAGTAAAATAACCCATACACTCCAGAATTCTATGACCTTCCGCACTTTCCTGAATTGCCTTTAATAAAAATCGGTCATCTTTCGAACCGATTATTATCGACCGTACCCCAATTTTTTCAAGTAAAAGAATCAGTTTTCCCCAATAGGCAGCTGGCCAACGTTTGGTTGGCCAGATAGACCCTGGCGCCAATATTGCTAACTGCTCTGCCGGGCTAATGCCCTTTTCCTTTAGCCAGGAATCCACTCTCTCCCGATCGCTGGATGTGGGATACAAACGGGGGAAAACTTTATGGTTAGACCGATATCCCAGCGGTTCCAGCAAACTCAGATTGCGCTCAATCTCGTGAATGTGCTGTTGATATGGAACCTTATCGGAATACAGAAACGCACCACTCCCCGTGGAAAATCCAATTCTTCGGGGAATCCGGGCCTGATACGCCAGAAAAGCACTGCGAAAAGAGCGATGTGGAAGTAGAGCTACCTGGAAATGTTCTTCGCGAAGTCTGGCAACGAATTTCAGAAATGGAACAACCCCTTTATCCCGGTTCCGTTTGTCCAGAATCCAAAGGCGATGAATCTCCGGCACCGTTTCCAGTAAATTCCGGGAAATTGGAATAGCCAGAAAATGAATTTCGCTTTTCGGGTAACGTTTGGCCAGTTCCTGAACCAGCGGGAGCGTGAGCACCACATCGCCAATAAAAGCCGTCTGAACAATCAGAATCTTGTGAAAAGGAGAATCAGTCTTCACCGGATTAACATTCGTTCGGTTAAAATTCTGGGCGAAAAATGATTAGTGCGCCCGGGAAAAATGTTCGTGAACAATCTTCCACCCATCTTCCGTTTTCCGGAAAACATGGGTGCCTCTGCCAGGAATTTCAGTGGTCTTGTCCCCACTTTTTAGGGTCACTTTCCAGTAGAAGGTTAGAATGGCTACATCCCCCATTTCCGTAGCTTCTGCCTCGCTAAATTCATAGGAAACCTGTTCCGCTTCCGAAAGGTAGTATTCAAACGTCTTCTGCAATTCTTCTTTACCATAGAAACGAGTATGTCGGGTGGAAGAAAATCCCATGATAGCATCATCAAAATGCTGTAAGATCGCGGGAATATCTTTGCGGTTAAACGCTTCGGCACAGGCTTGTTCCACCTGAACCAATTCCTCTAAAATATCACCCATATCTGCTCCCCCTTATTTATTCTTAAACTGAACCACACTCCAAATTACAAAATGATTGGGAAAATTCAAAACGAAATGGGG
>JALXCH010000106.1 GCA_026991005.1 Calditrichia bacterium
ATGTGGTGAAGGAAATGGTGGAAATGATTGAAGCCCAGCGCGCTTACGAACTGAATTCCAAAACCATCAAAACGTCCGACGATATGATGCGCACCGTAACGCAATTGAAGCGATAGGCATGAAACGGCTGTTAATACATAGCCTGATGGCGCTGGTGTTCTGGTTCAGTATTCTGGTGGCGCAAAACTATTCGGCGGGGGACTTGCGCAACCGGGTGGAGCAGTACGTGCATCGGCTTTACCAGAATACCAATTTGCAGTCGCGGGTGGAGTGGCGAGCTCCGCTGCCGGAGGTGCATCTTCCGGTGCTGGCAGATTCCGTAGTGGTGTCCCACCCCAACGGGGAGTTACCCCGCGGAAGCGCGGTGTTTCGTGTCGCTTTTTACCATCAGGGAGGGGTGTTGCGATCGCTCTACCTGCCCACACGGGTGAGGGTGTTTGCCCGGGTGCTCACACTGCAGGAAGCGGTTCCAAAGGGTGAACCTATTCCCCCGTCCCAATTAAAGTGGGAAGAGCGGGAGGTTACCTATTTGAAAGGGGAACCCATTACGGAAAAAAATCAGGTGGCGGGAAAAATTGCCCGCCGATATTTACCGGCGGGAACCATTCTCTCCCGCGACGATATTCGAGCTCCCTATCTGGTTCGGAAAGGCGAGCCGGTGCGGGTACGATGTCGTCGTGGTGCGGTAACAGTGGTATTGGAGGGGATTGCTCTGCAAAACGGAAGCAAAGGAGATCGGGTATGGGTGAAAAATCCCATGAGCCGTAAACGACTCCAGGTTAAAGTTGTAGAACGTCAGTTGGCGGTTTTACCGTAAAGTAAAGGGGATAACGATGAAACGAATTTTCGGAGCATTGGCAATGATGTGTTGGCTGGCAGGTGGTTTATTTGCCCAGCAAATGGCGGCAAACACCAGCCTGTTTAGCGATATTAAAAGCACTCAGGTGGGTAAAGGCATCACAGTGCTGGTGATGGAATATTCCCAGGCGCGCAACGATGCCCGGACGGAAACGCTAAAAGATGCCCAGCACGATTTAGGAGTATCCGGGGGGAGTGGCCTGGCCAGTGTGCTCCCGGATTTTACCCTGCGGGGAAAGTTTAAGAACGACTTCCGGGGGCTGGGACGAACCACCAAACGTGGGGTGTTAAAAGCCAAAATTGCCGCCCGCATTGTGGGGAAAAACGAAGCGGGAGATTACATCATCGAGGGCAAACGGGTCATTGAAATTAATAGCGAGAAGGAAGTGTACATCCTCACCGGGTGCGTTCGCCCGGAAGACATCATGTCCGATAATACCGTGTATTCCTACAATGTGTACGATGCCCACATAGTGTACAAAGGAAAAGGTGAAGTTTCCCGTGGCCAGCGCGCCGGTATTTTAACCCGTTTGTTGCAGTGGGTGTTTTAAAATCGAGTGTTATTTGAACAGAAGTCCGGAAGACAGGCAACGGAGCAGCGGCCTGTCTCTCGGTTTATGAGGCAGGATGCCAGAATACTGCAGGAGGGCAGAGAAAACATGTGCAGGAAATCTTTGATTACAGGATGGTTGCTCATCCTTTTGGTACTTCCGGGGCTAATCTTCCCGGCAGTACGCATTAAAGAACTGGCTCGCATTCGTGGTGTTTCCCGAAAACCGCTGGTGGGATATGGACTGGTCGTGGGATTAAACGGTACCGGCGACACCCGTCGTACCCGGTTCACCACCCAGAGCGTTGTGAATATGCTGCAGCGCTTTGGAATTAAGGTTCCAACAGAAAAGGTAAAGTTACGTAACGTAGCTGCTGTTATGGTCACTGCCGATGCTCCCACCTTCTTAACCGCCGGGGACCGCCTGACCGTTACGGTGAGCTCCATCGGCGATGCCAAAAGCCTGGAGGGAGGATTGTTGCTCATGACTCCCCTGACAGACCAGAATGGAGAGTTGTACGCCATGGCGCAGGGACCGCTGGCGGTAGGCGGGTTTTCGGTGCAAACTACAGGAGGCGGCGGGTTGCGCCAGAATCACACCCTGGTGGGTCGGGTGCCGGATGGCGCAGTCCTTCAGAAAAGTCTGGGGGAAGATTTTCAATTTGGAGACACCCTCTATCTTTCTTTAAAAGAAGCGGATTTCACCACGGCCGAGCGCATTGTGGAAGCGGTGAATCAAACCTTTAACGATACTCTGGCGGTCGTTAAAAATCCCCGCACCATTGCCGTAAAGATTCCCCCGGCTTATGCTCGTACCGGTCAGCAAAATAAGTTTATTTCTGAGCTGGAGCAGGTCCAGGTGCAGCCCGATGTGGTAGCGCGGGTGGTGGTGAACGAACGCACAGGCACGGTGGTAGTTGGTGGCAACGTAACCCTGCTTCCCGCTGCGGTGGCGCATGGAAATTTGAGTGTGGAGATCGAATCCAAACCCATTGTTTCTCAACCGGCTCCCTTTAGCAGTGGGCAAACCGTGGTGGTGCCCAATACTCAGGCAACAATTTACAACGAGGAAGGGCAGTTGATGACCATTGCCGAGTCCGCAACTGTGCAGGATGTGGCACAGGCATTGAATGCGCTGGGGCTTACCCCAAGGGATATTATCGCAGTGCTTCAGGCACTGAAAGAAGCCGGAAGTTTACAGGCAGAACTGATTATCATGTAATTTATGTGATTAGATTGTGGTAATGAAATTTCGAGGATGAAGAACGGTGAGCCATTTTCAGCCCAAAATATCGCCGGATGATGCGCTGTTAAAGAGTCAGCTTGATGCTCTGAAGCAAAAAGCAGGGAATAAAAAAGAGCTCAAAAAAGTAGCAGAACAGTTCGAATCGCTGTTTATTTATTACATGCTAAAAACCATGCGCAAAACCATCCCCAAATCCGGCTTGTTCGGAAAAGGTCTGGGGGATGAGATTATGCAGAGCATGTTCGACGAGAAGTTATCGGAAGAGATGGCGCTGAACACCCGGTTAGGGATTGCCGAAATGGTCTATCAGCAGTTGTCCGGGGAGGAAGATTCCCCCCAATCGCCGGAGCTAAAATTTGAATGGCGACGCTTTCCGGGGAAGGTACGCGGCGTTTCGCAGCGGAGGGCAGAGCAGTTTTGGTTGCAGGAAGCGCGGCGCAGGGTGGCGCGCTTCGACCGTTACATTGTTCAGGCAGCCGGAGAAACCGGGCTGGATCCGGATTTAATCCGGGCCGTTATCCTTACCGAATCGGGAGGTAATCCCCGGGCCGTTTCACCCAAAAATGCAAAGGGGTTAATGCAGTTAATGGACAGCACCGCAGCGGAGCTGGGAGTGGAAAATCCCCTGGATCCGGAACAGAACATCCGGGGTGGCGCCCGTTATCTGGCCCAACTGTTAAATCGCTTTCAGGGCGATTTTCAGAAAGCTCTGGCTGCCTATAACGCCGGTCCTAACAATGTGGAGAAGTACCGGGGAATTCCACCGTTCAAAGAAACACAACATTATGTGAATCGTGTGCAGCAATTGTACCGAAAATTAAAGAAACGTTCCCCATTGGTAAAGAATCAGTAAATTTATGTAGAAAAGAGTCAATCTGAAGAATTCTGGAAAGTTTTTTCAACATATATTTAAATTCCAAATTCCAAATTCCAAATAACAAGGAATAAATTCCAGATACCAAATAGATTCGATCTTCCCAGATGCCTGAAAAGGAACAAGAATAAATAAATATTCACCATTCGCTTAATTTAGATTTAAGCGAACGGGTTGGGGCAAGATGCCTATGCGACATGTTCAGGAAAATCATTGCGGTTGTAGTATTTAGTTGGAATGAAACAGCTGGTATTCAGTTAAAAGTTTTGTTTGAGATCTGAGGATGAGTGAAAATATTCCCCGATAAATTATTGAGGTAAAATGATTTTTAGCTGATCGCCCGGTTTAATTAAATTGGAGCGGCGGTTGTTCCAGCGCTTAATATCCTGAATCCGAACCCCAAAGCGGTTGGCAATATCCCACAGGTTATCTCCTCGGCGCACGGTGTAATAAATGACCTTACCTGAATTTTTAGAAGAAGGAGAATCGAAGGTCGATTTTTCCTCTCTTTTCGGAGTGGAGGGAAGGGGAGTTTTATCAGCCAGCTGAATGGCCTCCCTGGGAATCCAGATATTCAGGGTGTCGCCGGGGTGGATAAGCCGGGAGTGCCCCAGACCATTCCAGCGGCGAATTTGAGACACGGTGACGCCATAGCGTCGGGCAATATCCCACAGAGTTTCGCCCTTGCGAACGATGTGCACTTCCTTCCTCCGCCCCGGCACATGAGTCACCGGCTTGCGCCGAGTATATCGAGAGGAACGGTGCACCCGAGTGCGGCGTTGCATTTTCGCCAGATATTTTTTATTCTGCGGTACCGGAATAATCAAAGAATGCCCGGCGCGAATGAGTGAACCCCGAATCTTGTTGAACCGTTTTATTTCCCACACACTTACTCCATACCTGTGAGCAATGGTGGAAAGCGTTTCTCCACTGCGGATGCGATGCCGAATCCAGGTAAGTTTCTGGTTATCGGGTATCCGGGAATAATTTTTCAGGAACATCTCCCGGGTGCCTTTGGGAATATTCAACACCCAGTTTTCCAGGTCGGGGGGAGTGCAAAAGCGCAATAGCGCCGGATTTAGTTTCTTGATCTCGTCGAAGGTGCTGTTGGTACACCCGGCCACCACATTTAAATCCACTGCTTCGTGCACCGTTACGGTATCGTACTCAATGGGTGGATCGGGAGTGACGTAGAATCCGTATTTTTCAGGATTTTTAGCAATTAATGCGGCGGCAATGAAAGTGGGGACGTAGTTGCGGGTTTGCCGGGGCAGGCGAGGAAGTTCCCAGAATTCATCCACATTGTAGCGCTGGATGCGTTTTTCGATTTTGCGGGGACTGAAATTGTACCCGGCAATAGCCAGATACCAGTTCTGAAAACGTTCGTACAAATCTTTCAAATGGCGGGCTGCTGCCCGAGTGGATTTCTCGGGGTCGCGGCGTTCGTCGAACCACCAGCTCCGGCGCAAACCGTACGCCCGTCCCGTGCTGTAAATAAACTGCCAGATGCCCACGGCTCCCGCATAGGAGCGAGCGTAGGGATTAAAACCGCTCTCGATCATGGCCAGGTAAAACAGATCCTCCGGAACCCCTTCTTCCCGCAAAATGCGAGTAATCAGCGGTTTGTAACGCCCGGAACGCTGCAACCAGCGGGTAAACACCCGTCGGCCCCGGGTCTGGAAGTAATGAATGGCTTTCTCCACCTTCTGGTTTAGCACCAGAGGAATAGCCATCATTTCGTTTTTTTCAATCACATTGGGAATTAGAACGGTACTATCGACGTTCTGGCGGCCAGCGCTTTCTTCCAGTTCATCCAGCACCTGCAGGACATTGGCGGCAGTGAGGGTATCGCGCTCAATACCGTTCAGGCGGGAGAGATAGCGGGCATACTCCAGAGAAACCGTTTCGACCACATTGCGCAAGGTACTGTCTTGGCGAAGTAAAAGGGAATCCCGACGCAGGCTATCCACAATATCCATCGCTTTGGTAAAATAATAATCGGCGCCCAGGGTATCTTCAATTTCTGTTGCCTGCTGGGCCAGATGCAGGTAAGCCAGTGCCAGGACCTCCGGATTATCCGCCCGGGATGAAGGCGTAGATGTGGTATTGGAATCCGGCTCTGCCGACCGTTGGCGCACGGTACTGCACGAAGCCAAAAGCAAAATCAATAAAAACAGAAATGCTCGTTTCATTCCACCAACAACCCTTTCTGTACCAGATTAGCAATTTTCTGAATAATGTCTGTGGTAGAGCGATCCGGGGTTAAGGGAATAGTTTCCACCCGACCGCCATGCTCCCATACCACCTCTCGACCCACAATCTCATCAATGCGGTAATCCCCTCCCTTCACCAGCACATCCGGAATCAGGGCGGCTATCAGCTGCGCCGGTGTCTCTTCATCGAATAAACAGACGTAACTGACTGCTTCCAGTGCAGCCAGAACAATGGCACGATCTTCCTGCGGGACAATGGGACGCCCACTCTGCTTGATGCGCTTCACCGAAACATCGCTGTTCAGGCCCACCACCAGGACATCCCCCAACTGGCGTGCCTTTTCCAGATATTCCACATGCCCGCGGTGTAAAATATCGAACACCCCGTTGGTGAATACCACCTTTTTCCCGGCGGCTCCCAGTTGCCGACGAATCTCCACCAGCTCCCGTTGCGATTTTATCTTATCTCGTATCATCGCCCCTCAATATGCACATTTCCCGGAGTAAATTCATGCGCAAAATCAACAATTACCCCCGCTTCTTTTCAGAAACGGAAGATTTTTTCTAACCCTACATTTCAATCGTCATAATCGTTCTGGTTGCGCAACACCGATTTCACCAGCCGGTCGCGCTCCACCGGCACCACTCCCACCTCCTCGCACACCAGGCCGGCGGCAAAATTGGAGAGGTACACCGCCTCCTTTACCGAAGCACCACCACACAGGGCGTAAGTCAGGGTCGCAATCACCGTATCTCCGGCGCCGGACACATCGGCCACTTTCCGTGCCCGGGTGCTCACCAGCGTTACCTCGCCATCTGCTTCGAACAAGGCCATGCCCTGGGCGCCACGGGTAATAAGCACCGCCTGGCTCTGGAGTTCCTTCAGTAATCGCTGCCCGGCATTCAATAATTCTTCCTCGGTGTGTAAGCGAACGGCTAACGCCTCTTCGGTCTCCTTCACATTGGGTTTAAATACCGTAACGTTTTTAAAAGAAAGAAAATTCTCGAATTTGGGATCTACCGTCACAAACTTTCCCCGCCGATTGGCCAGATCCACAATGCGGGTTACCAGATTGGGCTGAACTACCCCTTTGTTGTAATCCTGAATAATAATGGCATCCACCTCATCAATCACGGCCAGCACGCGCTCGAAGAGTTGCTGTTGAATTTCCGGGGAAACGGGATCGGTACGCTCCTTATCCACCCGCGCGATGTGCTGGTCGTTTCCGATGATGCGGGTTTTCACCGTGGTGGGACGATCGTCCGTTTGCACAATGCCCTCGGCAGGCAACTTACGCTGCCGCAGCATGTCCAGGAAAAGCCCACCCATGCGGTCGTTGCCAATGACTCCCACCAGAATAGGCACCGCTGTAAGTCCCACCAGGTTATTCGCTACATTCGCAGCGCCACCAAAACGAATCTGTTCCTGCGAGATGTTAACAATGGGTACCGGCGCTTCGGGAGAAATGCGGGTTACATCGCCCCACAAATACTCATCCACCATTAAATCCCCAAACACAATAATGCGCCGCCCGGAGGCACCTCCGGTAATTTCCTGTAAACGTTGTTCACTGAATCGTAACACCAAAAAACTCCCTGTTTTCTTCCAGAGGAATCCGATTTCCCGAATTTCAGGCCTTTTTAGCCATCATTCGCCGGGTAATGAAATTCAACAAACTATCTTTAAACAAACTCACTAAAAACAATAAAATAAGCAGGGGGAAGCCGGTGAAATACACAAATTTAATAAACGGCGGTACCCAGCTATAATCCAGTAACGGCACGATGGTGATAATCACAAAACTCAGCATCACGTAAAATTCCACTATCCGCATCACTTTACGGTAATATTGTTCGACCATGGTTCGTTTCTCTTGAAATTGTTCCATTTCCTTTTTCGACAATTCTTTCATTTTCCATCTCACACTTTATTGCATCTCCAGGCTATGTTGAAGCTCGGCATTTCTTTCTGCTCAATACCCTGCCGGATACCCGTTATAGCGGGGATCCGAAACAATCGCCCATCCTTCCTCGGTTCGCCAGATGGCTTGCACATCGCCCATTTTCTTTCGGTTCTTGAACCCGTATCCCCATTGCCGTAGAGTATCGATGGTCCGGGGATTGAATTTTGCCATTTCAATGTAGATGGAATCCGGTAACCACTGGTGGTGGAAACGCCCCAGTTCCACTGCTTCGGGCAGGGATTTATGGTAATCCACCAGATTCAGAAGCACCAGGAACACCTCGCTGATGATGCGCGG
>JALXCH010000107.1 GCA_026991005.1 Calditrichia bacterium
CTCTTTATTGATCCAGTTTTAAATAAACATTATGAGCTACAATATGCATGATTATGATTAAATATTTTTCTAAGTTTTATTTTTACACAACCTCTTCGATTTGTGGAAATGGAATGCCTAAAACCTGTACTCCCGGAAAAAATCGTTCACCACCGCAATGCAGGGATTTCCCCGGTAAAGGCGTAACACCCCCTTTTCCAGATCAAAAAAGGCGGTACCCAGAGTTCGTCCCTGCACCTTCCCCAGTGGATGCCGACAGGGGGAGTAAGGCGCCTGGCGATGGGAGGAGAGAATTGCCAGAAAATCCGATGGCGCCCGGCGCTCCTTTTGACGCAGGCTCTCCACTTCCGATTGAATCACCTGAAACCGAGAACGCGAGGAGCTGTTCACGTACTCTGCATCTTCATCCGGATGAGCACGACGGGTCGCTTCCTGCCGGAGATGGTTGGTATGGAAATAAATCCCCTCCGGATGAGTAACGGCAACCGCATCCGGTGTGGTTTCCACCGAAGCGTAGGTTTTTTCTTCAAAACTGGCCAGATTGTGATGGTAGGGATAGCTGCGGGGCGTCAGGGTAGCAATTTCAATGGCTTCCTTCAGAGAGCGGGCCTCCAGGATGGCGCGTCCCAGAATGTAGCGGGGAATCCCCACCCGCGGCCGGGTAGAGCTGATGTAATTGGTGGTCTGTACCACCCCCGCCTGATTCAAAGAGGGTCCGTTTCCGGTGAGGGTGCCGGGATACACCAGAGACACAAACTTCACACCGGAAGGCGGCGTCACCTGCACCACAAACATGCGCTGGTGGTAGGCATTGTGTCCATCTTCGTTATGAAAGAGCCAGCGCTGCCCGGAACGAATCTGAACAATGGTGGAGCAGCCGGGATTCTCCGCCTCCAGCGTTCCCAGCTCGGATTTGATAGTAATTGCCCAGATGGCGCGGAAGTGCAATCCCGCCCCCTCGGCCAGCCCCTCCACCTCTTCCAGATACTGGGGGAAATGTTTGCGGGTAAGCCGCTGCAACTCATCGGAAAGACGTTTCCCCTCCGGAGTGTCCAGAATGCGCAGGAGCTTGCTGTGCCATTCCTTCCGTAGCTGCAGCACGGTGCGAAT
Source organism: Calditrichia bacterium (assembly GCA_026991005.1). The sequence continues at coordinate 1,111 of JALXCH010000107.1, forward strand.
GGTTTCCCGAAAGTGCTGCCCGATGCGAAACCCAATCTGGCGATAACTCCCCTGAACCTGCAGAGAAGGGAAAGCGGCGTAGGGCAAATCAATGCTCCGTGGCGCATTCGCGACAGCGGAAAAACGAAAAAAAGGCCAGCCAACTGTGAGCACAGTAGCTGATTTCACAAAGGTACGACGCTTCATGATGACGCCTTTCGGGTTGCTATCCGTTGAGCATTTTTCTGGCGCTGGCGCAGGGATTCGATGGCCAGCAGAATGCGCTCCCGGGTCATGGGAAGCTGAAAATCCGGCTCGTACTGGTGATGGGCTACCGCAGAGATGGCATCTTTAATTGCCAGCCAGGCCGAAAGTCCCAGGACAAACGGCGGTTCCCCCACCGCTTTGCTGCGCCGGATGGTGTTGGGATTGGGATACCCGGTGAGCAACTCCACGTGGAATTCCCCGGGAATGTCCCGGATGGTGGGAATTTTGTACGTATCCGGCGAATGGGTGAGCAGACGCCCTTCCCCGTCGCGGACAATTTCTTCCACCGTGCACCAGCCCACCCCCTGGATGTACCCTCCCACAATCTGCCCATAATCGATGTTGGGGTTGAGGGAGTTGCCCACATCGTGCACGATGTCGGTGCGGAGGAGACGAAAGTCGCCGGTCAGGGTATCCACCTCCACCTCGGTGACAGCCATACCAAAGGCGTAGTAATGGAAGGGACGCCCCTTTCCCTTCTCGCGGTCGAAACCAATGTTGGGAGTGCGGTAAAATCCCGTGGCACTTAAACTGGTTTGCCGCAGGTAACAAATGGACACGGCTTCGGGGAAGGAGAGCTTACGTTCCGGATGCTCGCGGTCGAACACCTGATCGTCCTGGAAAAGAATATCTTCCGGCAGAGTGCGGTGTTCGCCGGGATGCTGTTCGTTGAAATATCCGGCCAGTGTGGTTGCCATCCGCTGTTTAATTTTTTCGATGGCGTTTTTTACCGCCTGCCCGTTTAAATCCGAACCGGTGGAGGCAGCGGTAGCTGAGGTATTGGGGACTTTGGAGGTATCTGTGGCGTTTACTTTAAACCGCCGGATATCCACACCAAATTCCGCAGCAGCAATGTGCAAAATTTTGGTGTTCAACCCTTGCCCCATTTCAATTCCCCCGTGGTTCACCAGAATGGTACCATCCCGATACACATTAACCAGGGCGCCCGCCTGGTTCAAAAACGCCGTGGTGAAGGAAATCCCAAACTTTACCGGGGTAATCGCCAGCCCCCGCTTGCGGAATTCGTGGGTGGCATTAAACTGCTCTATTTCTTTCCGACGGCGGAAGTATGCGGCAGATTGGGTAAGTTTGTCGTAAATAATGTGCAGACGGTTGTTCTCCACCACTTCTCCGTAATGGGTTACGTTGCGGGAATCGGTACCGTAGAAATTTCGTTTTCGGATTTCGGCAGGATATTTCCCCAGGAAGCGCGCCACCCGATCCACAATGTTTTCGATGTTGGCGATAGCCTGGGGAGCTCCAAAGCCCCGAAAAGCGGTATTGGGTGGATAATTGGTCTTCCACACCCGTCCGCGTACCCGCATGTGGGGAATGTAATACGCATTGTCCGCATGCAGCATGGCGCGCTCCAGAATAGCGTAGGAGAGGTCATTCGCCGCGCCCCCATCGGCATTGAGTTCAATATCGGCAACCAGAATGTTTCCTTCATCATCAAAACCCACCCGGTAACGGATGAGGTAAGGATGGCGCTTACCGGTCATAATCTGGTCTTCATCACGGTGCAGGCGCAATTTTACGGGACGCCGGGTGGCATGGGCCAACAGAGCTGCCCACACCGCGTAATGATTGGCCTGGGTTTCTTTCCCCCCAAATCCACCACCCACACGGCGCACCCGCACTTCCACCTCTTTTTCGGTAATGCCCAGCACCTCGGAAATGAGGAGTTGAGCCTCGGAAGGATGCTGGGTGGAACTGTACACCACCAGTTCCTCTCCCTCTCCCGGTAAACAGAGGCTGGCCTGGGTTTCCAGATACCAGTGCTCCTGAGCACCGGTACGCAATTCCCCTGAGATGGTATGCGGCGCTTTTTGCAACGTTTCTTCCACTTCCCCCCGCTCTATTTTGCGCCAGGGACCCAGTGCACTCTCCTGCCGGATGGCTGTTTCCACATCCAGTATGGCAGGGAGCGGCTGGTAATCGATGCGGACGAGTTTTGCTGCTTCCCGGCACAACGCTTCGCTCTCGGCAGCAATCAGGCATACCGCCTGCCCCACAAACTGAACTTCCGTTTCGGCCAGCACCGGTTCATCTTTAAACACCGGTCCCATCTGATTTTCCCCGGGAATATCCCGGTAAGTCAGCACCGCATGCACGCCGGGAAGCTGGCGCACTTCCTCCACATCAAGGGAAAGGATGCGGGCATGGGCGTGGGGACTGTAAACGACATGTCCCACCAGAAGCTGCTCGTTCACCGGAATATCGTCCACGTACAGAGACTCGCCGGTAACATGTTTTTCGGCGCTATCGTGATGAAGATAGGTGGTTGAGCTCATGAGAAAACCTCAAGGTTTAATCGAAAAATTCATTTTATATTTGCTTCTCCTCCAATCCCGCGAACCTCTTATTCCGACTCCTGTCGGAAGCGGGATGAAGAATCGTTTTAGAAAAATTTTCAGCATCTACTCACAATGTCTCCAAGATACTCCGCAAAAGTTTTGAGCATAATGGGTTCATTTGAATTCTAAAATAGCACTGTACATTTTCTTCCTTCAGTGAAATTGTTAAAATTTAAAGTACGCGCCCAATGCCTCCCGGTTTTGTTTGCTGTGTTACTCTGGCCCGTTAATATTCCTCTTATAATGAATCCGTTTCGCTGGTCTCCAGGTAAAACTTCAGCAGCAGATTGCGGGCGGCAATCCGGCGGAATTCCGCACTGCCACGCACATCGCTGATGGGCTGAAAATCGTCCTCCAGCTTCCGGGCCGCAGCTTCCACGGTGTCCCGATTCCACACCTGCCCCCGCAGAGCTTTCTCCGTAAGCAGCGCCCGGTGGGTGTAAGCCGCCATTCCCCCAAACGCCAGCACCACATCCTTCACCCGGTGATTTTCATCCAGCTGCAGCCGGAAACCGCCACTCAAAGTGGAAATATCCACATCCCGGCGGCGGGAAATTTTGTAGGATTTTACCAGAATATCTTTTTCCGGCAACGGAAGAATAATGCGGGTGATAATCTCATCCTGTTGCAGGGCGGTTTGCCGGTAACCGGTAATGAATTCTTCCAGCGGGAACTCTCGCTCACCGGATTCACTGGCTACTACCACCCGTGCCCGGTAAGCCATCAGCACCGGCAGCGTGTCCCCAATGGGTGAAGCCATCCCGATATTTCCACCCAGGGTAGCCAGATTGCGAATCTGCCGGGAACCAAACACCGAGAGCATGTGAGACAGAGCGGGATGCGTTTCCTCCACGGCTTCCTGCACCTCGTTTAGATTCACCTGGGCACCGATGACGAGTCGATCCGACTCCCGGGAATGGGTCTGCAGCTCTTTCACACCGCCCAAATCCAGTATGGCACCCAGATGCTCGTGCTGTTTGGTTACCCGCAGTGCCACATCGGTAGCTCCCCCCACCACAATTGCTTCGGGATGTTGCTTGCGCAGCCGCAACGCTTCCGCCAGGGTTGCAGGACGATAGTACTGCTGATTCTTCAGCTCGATGCTCACCCCTTCTTCGGGAATACCGGCCAGCAAAGCACGGATTTCCTCCTCCCGGGCGGTAAAATGATCCATCTGTGCCTGCACGGTTTCATCGGCACCGGCTTCCACAATGGGTTTGTACCCGGTACAGCGGCAGAGATTCCCCACCAGTGCATCCTCCACCTGCTCCCGGGTGGGATGTTCCACCGTTTTGTGTAGGGCAAACAGGGACATGACAATTCCCGGAGTGCAAAATCCACACTGGGTTCCATCGTGTTTCACAATGGCTTCCTGCACCGGATGCAAATTCCCCTCCGGGGATTTTAAATCCTCCACCGTAATCACCTGCTTTCCATGAATCATGGGCAAAAAAACCAAGCAGGAATTCACCGCCCGGTAACGCAGGCTATTCTTCCCGTTCCGTTCGGCCAACACCACAGTGCAGGCACCGCAATCGCCTTCGCCACATCCTTCTTTAACTCCCCTGTGGGTGGGCAAACTGCGCAAATAGTTTAACAGAGTGGTTGTGGGGGTTAGCTCCGGTTGGGCAGTAAAATCAATGGTTCGAAGGGTACCATCCAGTACAAATGAAATTCGGTTCTTCATGGCATTTTCCTGAAAAATAGTGAATGATTTCGATTGAACTTCCCGAACTGTTCCCGGGCATTGCTCAAAAACTTCACAAAAAAAACTAATTTATTCAATATGTGGAAGAACTCATCGCCTGGGAATTCTGCTTTCGCAGGTTATCGCATCCGGTTTACGAGTTTCAGGAGGTTTGATCCGGAGGAATCCGCAAATGCGGTACGTTGCGTTCAAAACGAATGGCCTGAATTTCGGAGGCAATGCTGAGGGCAATTTCGCTCTCGGTGTCGCCACCAATATCCAATCCCACCGGTGTAAAAATGCCGCTCAAATCAATTTCTTCCCCGAAATCCTCTTTCAGGTTCCGAATTAAACCGTTTGCTTTGGCACGCGAGGCAATGATGCCAATGTAACGCAAAGGCAGTTTTCGCTGATAGATGGTTTTCAGCACCTGATAATCGTAGTTGTGCCCCTGGGTCATAATCACCGCAAAACTATTAGGTTGGGGTTGAAATTCCCGGGCATACTCCACATAATCCCGAAAAACTCGCTCCGTTGCGTGGGGATTGCGTTCTTCGCTGGCAAATTCCTCCCGATTATCGATGAGTACGATGGTGTAATTCAGTTGCCGAAGGAAAGCAGAAAGGGCCTGTCCCACATGGCCTCCACCAAACAGGTACACGGTGGGTCGGGTTTGCGAAACTTCATAAAAAATCCACATTTTGCCGTGGCACATCATGGGAACCACTTCCGCCTGACCTACTTTTTGGGGGCCTTCGGCATCTTCCCGTAAAAGGTACTCTTTTAATCCGGATTCACCGATTTGCAACCGTTCCAGCGCCTCCTGTGTGACCCGTCGCTCCAGTTCTCCCCCACCCACTGTGCCCAGGGTAGAACCATCTTCCCGCACCAGCATTTTAAACCCCACCCGCCCCGGCACCGAACCGGAAATTTTAACTACCGTAGCCAGGACAAATGGGAGATTCTTCTGCTTCAATTGGGCAACTTCCTGAAAAATATCCATGCTGTACCTGTGTTTGAGGCTGCATTCAATTATTTCATTCAGAAATTAAAGTAATAAAAATCAATGAGTTTGTCAATAATTCAGATGAGAACCTGCGAAGTTTTCTTAAATTAAGTTGCCGTGTAGCGCCGTATCCGTTAAGTTGCGAAAAAAAGAGAAATCCGGTGAAGAATCCATATAAACGACAGGACATTTTTGTGTGTGTGCACGAAGCGCATCGGGGATTTCGCAACCGCATTTCTGTGCACCACATTTTGCAGGAGAAAAAATGTTACCCTCACGGTTGCATCTACTTTCGCTGGCGGTGCAAGCAGTTGAATAAACGCAGCAAGTGCCATCGCGGCTACACCCACGTAGGGCGTAAATGCTTTGGGTGCAAATATTTCTACGAAGAAAAAATCCACAACTATCCCGAGCTGCAAATCTCGCCGGAGGAATACCAGGCGTTCCTGAAAGAAAAAGAAGCTTTTGACGACTGGCTGGAAGAGGTGAAGGGGAGAAATCTGGAAATAAGTGGGCGGGTGGATGGCGTAAAACCCCGGTTTGTGGAAAAGGTGTACCGCCAAAAACGCTCTCTTTCTTTCCGGGGATACCTGGTGGTATTTAAAGAAATCTTCCTGGGGCGGGAGAAGATAGAGGATTACGTATATGCCCGGATTTCTTCGGAGTATTACCAGAAGTTAAAATTAGGGGCTGGAGACCGGATAGAGGGTTTCGCCCGGGTAGAGCTGGATCAGGGGCGCCTGGTACTGCACCATTTGCGAGGCATTCAGGTGCTGGAGCGTGGCGAGCCTCCCATGTGGACGCATCAAGCAGTATTGGTAGCGCAGGAAACCGCCACGCGTTTCCCGGATCAGCCGGAAGGATGTGTGCAATGCCCTTTTGGGGCACTAATCGATGTGGAATATTTCCGCGATCACCATTCCCATGCCCGGCGGCAACTCATCTGCCTGAAGGGTGTACAGGATTACCGGGATTGTTACGTGAAAGCCGAGTATTGCGGTCTGGATAGAGAAGCGAACGACCTCCCCGAGGAGGGTCAATGTTCCACTCCCGGTAAAGTGTACTGAGAGAAAATGCCTCCTTTAATGCTGCTCGTACACATCCGGTGTGCCGGAGCGAAATATCATCTGCTGCCAGTTGGGCTGGTACAGTTCTTTACTGTGTGTGGAGTGAATAAGCTGGAAATCGCCAAAGCCGGTTAAATCTCCAAACACAAAGATGACCCCACCTTCCAGTTCGTTATAATACCAGATTTCGTACGGCTTGGCATCGATATCCATGTAGTGGCGCTCTATTTCGCTGGGACGCCCGTATGTGAGCAGAACCCGCCCCCGGTCGGTAAGCGCACCCCGGGTTTTCGGGCGCCCGAAATACTGATCGGCGTAGCGCATTCGCTCCAGAAAATCCTGCCGAAATTCATTAACCGGTGTTTCAGGATTCGTATCCCGTTTCTTCCAGAACTCTGCCAGAAAATCCCGTTTTCCCTTTACATCCAGGGTTTTGTAAACATGTTTTTCTTTATCGGTGGCGATAAATCTTGCACATTCAAACTCCCGATCCAGATCTTCTTCGCTCATATTCCTAAAAATTTCT
>JALXCH010000108.1 GCA_026991005.1 Calditrichia bacterium
CTGGCTTACGAGAAGGATGGTGCCCTCTGGTTTAAATCCACGGAATTTGGGCTGGAGAAGGATCGGGTGATTGTGAAGAGCACCGGAGAGCCGACCTATCGCTTGCCGGATATTGCTTACCACCGCACCAAATTCGAACGGGGTTACGACCTGATTGTTGATCTCTTTGGTGCCGATCATATTTCCACATATCCCGATGTGCTGGCGGGATTGCAGGCGCTGGGGTACGATACTTCCCGGGTAAAGGTACTGATTCACCAATTCGTGACCCTGTACCGGGGGAAGGAAAAGGTGAAGATGTCCACCCGCAAAGCGACTTTTGTAACGCTAGATGAGCTTCTGGATGAAGTGGGGCGCGATGTAACGCGCTGGTTCTTCCTGATGCGCAGTATGGACAGCCACCTGAATTTCGATCTGGAGCTGGCGAAAACCCAGAGTGAGGAAAATCCGGTTTATTACAATCAGTACGCCCATGCCCGCATCTGTAGTATTTTGCGCAATGCCCGGGAACAAGGTGTGGATTTTCAGAACCCCCACAGTTTCCATCGTTTAACCACCGAACCGGAGTTTCAGCTCATCAAAAAACTGATTGAGTTTCCGGGAATGGTGGCTCATATTGCGCGGGAGTTCACACCGCACCAGCTTACCCAGTACCTCTCGGAAGTTTCTACGGCATTTCATAAATTCTATACAGAAAACCGGGTACTGACCGAAGATGAAGAGCTGACGCAAGCGCGCCTGGGATTGTGCCTGGCAACAAAAACGGTACTGGCTAACGGTTTTGCCATTCTGGGGGTCAGCGCTCCGGAACGCATGTAACGATTGGGAGCTGAAGTCTTTTTAGGAAAGAAGAAAGTTTTTCAAAATAAAATTAATGGTGAAATCGGTTTAGACGATTCACGCGTAATAAAAGAACGGAGAGACAAATGTCCATTCTGGTTGTGGGTTCCATTGCTCTGGATACGGTAGAAACGCCCCGGGGAAAAGTAACCGATTCTCCCGGAGGTTCTGCACTTTATTTCAGTGCTGCTGCCAGTTTCTTTGCTCCGGTGAATGTCGTTGGTGTCGTGGGGGAAGATTTTGATTTTTCCTGGATTGATTTTCTGAAAGAACGCTCGGTAAATCTGGAAGGTTTGAAGGTCGAGAAAGGTCAAACATTTCGCTGGGGCGGGCGTTACTATGCGGATATGAATCAGCGGGACACGCTTTTTACCTACCTGAACGTGTTCGAGAAATTCAACCCCGAGATTCCCGAAGCGTATCGCAATTGCGAGTATATTTTTCTGGCCAATATCGACCCGGATTTGCAGCTCAATGTCTTGAATAAAATAGCTCGTCCCAGGCTCACGGTGCTGGATACCATGAATTTCTGGATCAGCGGTAAACGGGAGGCGCTGGATGAGGTTATTCGCCGCGTGGATGTGTTGATTTTGAATGATGAAGAGATTCGGGAGTTAACCGGAATTAATCATGTTCACGTAGCGGCACGAGAACTGTTACGCCGGGGACCGGAGGTGCTGGTGGTTAAGAAGGGTGAGCATGGTGCGGTGATGGTGACCGAAAACGATTATTTTTTTGCTCCGGCTTATCCGGTAGAAGATGTGGTGGATCCCACCGGCGCGGGCGATTCCTTTGCCGGGGGATTCGTGGGATATCTGGCACATCAGAAAAAACTGGATACGTTTGCTTTCCGCCAGGCGGTGGTTTATGGAACCATCGTGGCATCGTTTAATGTGGAATCGTTCAGTTTCGAGCGCCTGAAAAGTTTAAGACGGGAGGAAATTGACCAGCGGATGGAGAAATTACGGGAAATGACCCGGTTCTGAAGTGGTTTTCCGGATGGTAAGAGAAATTTAACCGCAGCGTCCGCAACGGACGCGGCGAAGGTTCAAATCCAAATTTTAAATTATTAAAAACCGCAATGTCCGCAAAGGAAACGCAAAGGAAGCGCCAAGAGCGCAATTTTAGTCCAGACAATTTTGTTTTTTAAATAAAAATTTTAAACAAAGGTAAAAATCGTAAAAAAGGCAAAACAATACATGATATTATTTTGATTTTTTTTCTTTGCGCACATTGCGAATTCTTAGCGAGCTTTGCGGTTCTAAAAAAACGCAGCGTCCGCAACGAACGCAACGATCACATTGAAATTCCAACTAACAAATCCCAAAATACAAATGAGTTAGCAGGTTCTTTCCCAATTGAACTAAATCTATATTTTTAATTCGTGCTTATTCGTGTGATTCGTAGGCAAGTAATTCATGGTTGAATTACCATTCGATCGATTCTTGGTTTTTTTGATTCCGGTGAACCCTACAATTCTAAAACCCAATTCAAAACTCTTATTTCAAAATCATTTATTCTTTCTGTCGTCCTTACAGGACTTAAAATTGTGGGTGGAATTCCCATTCCCATGGCTGAAGGTCATGGGCTAATATCTTTCGGCCACTCCGTGGCCTCGTCCTCTGCCAGCCGGCAGTTTTTTAAGATGTAATTCGGATTTTCTGCTCAATGATGTCCTTTCATTTCTTTTTTCTCTTTCATTTTGCTTTTTGTCTTTTGTCTTTTTTCTAACCCGGAGGTATGGAGGACACAAAAGAAAAAAATTCCAAATGACAAAAAGTTAAAAACCGCAAAGTACGCAGAGGAAGCGCCAAGGACGTAATGAAATTCCAGATCTGAAATAAAATATCTCAAATTACAATTATTTAAAAAACAAATAATTAAGCTGTATTTTTATAATCTAATCATAATTATTTTTTATTCGTGTCCATTCGTGTGATTCGTGGGCAAAAACTCATTCTTTTAATTCGTGGGCGAATATCCCGCCTGATTAGTGGTTCCAATCTCAACTCAAAATTCTTAATTGAAAAATAGCAGTTTCCACGTGGGTCACATCCTGCGGGGAAAAGCGCTTGTATTTTATGACGAAAAGTCGATAATAAGCACATGTTCCGAACAGGTCGGGGCAGGGAAAAATACAAAGGGTGCCATGCTTCGGGGTTTTCTATATCGTTTTCTCACATATACCACCTTGCTGGGAAGTCTGCTGCTGTTAATGTTCCTCACAGTCCGCATCTCTTCGGTGACCATGATCTCGGAGAATCACTATTACCTGGGGGATGCGGAATACCGTGCGGGGCATTATGAGACAGCGCTGGAGCATTTTCGGCAGGCACTGCAAAAACAACCCGCGTTACTTCACCGCGATCCTTTGTTGAAGTTCAAATTAGGGGTAGCCCTTCTGAAAACGCAGCATCTGGATTCGGCCATTGCCACGCTGCGCCAGGCAGAACAGGCACTTCCGGTAATGGGCGATTATGCGGCCTATTTCCGTACCCTGGCTTGCTGGCAAAAAGGGGATACCTCGGCAGCGATGGATCTTGCGGAACATATTCGCGAGAAGTACCCCAATTCTCCCCTGTTGCCTCAGCTGGATTCTCTGTATGCCCGCATCTTTCTTGCCCGGCAAAACCCCGACAGCGCCCGAAAATATTTGCTTCGCATGGCAAAGCAACGTCGATTCGACCGCAGTTTGATTTATCTCCATCTGATGCAAACCGCCCGTTTGCCCGATGATAGTAGCTTTTTCCGGAAATATGCTTACCTGTTCCTGAAACGGTATCCGCTGCACCACGATGCCGATGCGGTTTACCGGAAGCTGCGAAAAACGTATTCGGGCAAAATTCCTTTTCAGGAATTTAAAACGCTGGTGCGCTACTTATTTACCAGTAAACAATTCCTCACTGCCAGAAAATTAATTCGTGAACAACAGACTTTTGCCCGGACAAAGGAAGAAAAAGATTACCTCACCTGGCTTCCCATCGAAGCGGCCTATCGCCAGGGGGAATATCGGCGGGTGCTGAAATGGTGCCAGAAGAATCGCACGCAGTATCCGGGAGGACGAATCCGGCGGAACATTGAATTGCATATCGCCCGTTGCTATTCTCGATTAGGCCGTACCCGGTCTGCCATTACCAAATATCTGGAATTTCGCAAACAATATCCCGGAGATCCGCTGGCGGACGAAATCCTCTGGAAAGTTGCCTGGCTGTACGAAGGGTTGGGGAAGCTGGATAAGGCGATTGAGATGTACCGATTGCTTATTTCGCTCTATCCCCGGAGTGAATTCAGGCGAGAGGCGGATTTTCGTATTGGACTGGATTACTATCGGCAGGGGGCATTTAAACAGGCATTATCGGCCTGGGAGGAGGCGCGTAAACGCAGTACCTCTCCTGCTGCCCGGGCGCGATTGAATTTCTGGATTGGTAAATGTTACGCCCAGCAGGGGGATTCCGCACGGCAGTGGAAAATCTACTTGCAATTGGCGCAACGACCGGTGGACTCCTATTATAATTTGAAAGCATTCTTCCTTACTTCCCGGGAAGAGGATTTACATCGCGAAATTCGAAAAATCTTCTGGGAACTCCATCACCAGGCTTACAGCTATTTACCGGTGTACCTGAATTATTTCAATCGCCCGATGCTGGTAAAAGAGTTGCTGGGAAACCGCTGGGGTAGCCTGGAGCTCCAGAGCATCTCCGATGCGCCCTCCGAGTGGAAATTCATTTATGCAGTGGGAGAACTGCATGAACGCTGGCGAAATTACGGGGAAGCCTATCGGAAGTTTCGGGCGGTGTACAACTCGTACTTTGCCGGTTCACAATTACCGGATATGCTTCCGGTGTTTAAACGCCTTTATCCGTTTTACTACCAGGAATGGGTGGAGAAGTATGCCGATAGTTTGAATGTACCGACGATGCTCATCTACGCCGTATTAAAGAAAGAGAGCAATTTCGATCCCCGTGCACTTTCCTATGCTAATGCCTACGGACTGATGCAGTTGATTCCCGGAACAGCCTCGCAGGTAGCGGCTCAACTGAAAATTCGCTTCAGCGATCCCGCCCAGCTTTTTCAGCCCGCCCTCAACATTCGCATGGGAGTCACTTATCTCTCCCATTTACTGAAGCAGTTTCAACAAAACCCCTACCTGGCGCTGGCAGCCTACAATGCGGGTCCCCACCGGGTACAGCGCTGGCAAAAAAAGTATGGCTCCAGCGATGATGATTTTTTCCTGGAAAATATTGAGTTTGAACAAACCCGCCATTACGTCCGTGAGTGCATGAGGTATTTCTGGCTTTACCAGCTCATTGTGAAGCCAGATGCGATACCCGCGGAGGTGATTCCCTTTTCCCCGGAATTTACCCAGGAATTGGCCGAACCCTAAAAGGAACAACTGAATTAACAACAATTTTGCAACCACGGAAACCACGGAAGTTTTTTAACCACAGAGGACACAGAAGGGAATGAAAAATTAAAAATGAAAAATGTAAAATGTCAAACGTCAAAAGGATGCTGTGCATAAAATGATGGGTTATGTTAATCTCTGGATTAGAAAAACTATAGTCTGACAGGGTACGAGGCCACGGAGTGGCCGACTGCACATAGCCCATGGTCTTCAGCCATGGGAATGGGAATTCCCACCCAACCCATTTGAGTTCCGAAGGGACGACTGAAATAATTATGGATTAAGGATTTTGAATTGAATTTTGTAACCACGAATCACACGAATAATCACGAATAAAAAAAATAGATATTTGCCCACGAATCACACGAATGGACATGAATAAAAAAAAATTATGATTAAATTATAAAAAAACAGCTTAATAATTTGTTTTTTAAATAATTGTAACTTGAGATGTTTTATTTCGGATTTGGAATTTCTTTTCGTCCTTGGCGCTTCCTTTGCGTACTTTGCGGTTTTTCACTTTTTGTCATTTGGAAATTTTTTCTTCTGTGTCCTCCGGATCTCCGGGTTAGAAAAAAGAGAAAAAAGAAATGAAAGCACACCATTGGGTAGAAAATCCGAATCACATCTCAAAAAACTGCCGGTTTGCAGGGTACAAGGCCACGGAGTGGCCGATAGAATTTAGCCCATGGCCTTCAGCCATGGGAATGGGAATTCCACCCACCATTTTAAGTCCTGTAAGGACGACAGAAATAATTTTGAATTATGAATTAAGAATTTTGAATTAGACGAATCCGTGTAAATTGGGACAATTCGTTGATGGGAAACAAAACCATTTTGTGAAGGTCTTAAAAGCCAATAGAGATGCAAAAAGTGAAAGCAATAAATTGTTGCCTCAGGAGTGCGAAGCACTCACACAAGGATAGCCCGGGGCGGAGCCCTGGGAATAAGGAACACCCAAAATTGGAGCCCTGAAAGGGCGAAACAATACTGAAATTATTAGAACCACGAATTTCACGAATGGACACGAATAAAAAAACCTGTAATAATTATTTGTTTTTTTGAGATTTGTAATTTGAAATTTGAGATTTGTATTTTGGATTTTGGTATTTTTTATTTCGTTGCGTTCGCTGCGGACGTTGCGGTTATTTTTTGAACCGCAAAGCTCGCAAAGAATTCGCAATGTGCGCAAAGAAAGAAATTGAGATAATATCATGTATTGTTTTGCCTTCTTTACGATTTTTTTACTTTGTTTAAAATTTTATTAATTATCAGAACTACAATTGCGTTCTTTGCGCTTCCTTTGCGGACATTGCGGTTTTTAATAATTTAAAATTTGGATTTGAACCTTCGTTGCGTTCGCTGCGCATCCCAAAGGGATCTCCCAAAGGAGTCCTGTGGACCTTCGCACGTTGCGGTTTTTCTTGACGTTTGGAATTTGGGTTTTGGAATTTGGTGCTTGTATTACGGAATTTCTCTGCACTTGCTTCGGTTTTCAGTGCCAATAAACCGCTTGTATTGATTACCCTTTAATTTTAAATTTGGGCACAATTTACGAAGACCAAACGGAACAGGAGAATCGTATGGCGACAATTAACCCTTATATTTTTCGGGAATACGACATTCGCGGTATCGTGGATAAAGATCTGACAGACGAAGTGGTGGAGCTGCTGGGAAAGGCGTTTGGAACTTACCTACAACGCCAGGGCGGACGAAAGGTCTCTATAGGCGGAGATGTGCGCCTTTCCACGGAACGCTTCAAAAAAGTTCTCATCAAAGGGCTTACCTCTACCGGTGTGGATGTGGTGGATATTGGCATTGTTCCTACCCCCGTGCAGTATTTCTCCCTTTTCAAACTGAATGTGGATGGTGGAGTGATGATTACCGGAAGCCATAATCCCCCGGAATTCAACGGATTCAAAATGTCGGTAGGACAATCCACCATTTACGGAGAGGAAATCCAGAAACTGCGCCAGATTATTGAACAGGATGAGTTCCTCTCCGGGAAGGGACAGGTGGAAACCCGCGAGATTATCGACGATTACATTGCAGATATCAAAAGCCGCATTCACATAGAGGGGAAGATTAAAGCGGTGGTGGATTGCGGTAACGGAGCGGCTTCGCTGGTGGCCGAAAAACTCATGCGCGAATTGGGTGTGGATGCTTACATGATGTACTGCGAACCCGACGGCACTTTCCCCAATCACCATCCGGACCCCACTGTGGAGGAGAATGTGAAAGATCTGCGGGAACAGGTTTTACAGCTGGGTGCCAATTTAGGTGTCGCTTACGATGGCGATGCCGATCGAATTGGGGTGATTGACGATCAGGGAAATATTGTGTGGGGCGACCGGTTGCTCATCCTGTTTGCCCGCGACGTGCTGCAGGAGAAGAAAGGTCAGAAGATTATTTTCGAAGTCAAATGTTCCCAGGCGCTGCCGGAGGCAATTGAAGCGGCAGGTGGGGAACCCATTATGTGGAAAACCGGCCACAGCCTGTTGAAAAAGAAAATGAAGGAAACCGGTGCCACCATTGCCGGAGAGATGAGCGGACACCTCTTTTTTGCCGACCGCTATTACGGCTACGACGACGCCATTTACGCCTCGGTGCGTTTAATGGAATTGCTCTCCCGCAGCGGAAAAAATATTTCCGAGCTGCTGGCAGATGTGCCTAAATACTACTCCACTCCGGAAATGCGTGTCGAAACACCTTCTGATGAGGAGAAATTCAAAATCGCCCGCAAAGCAGC
>JALXCH010000109.1 GCA_026991005.1 Calditrichia bacterium
TGAACCATCATCAATGGTGAGTACCAGAGCACTATCGGGAATCAGAGCATCGTACACCGTGGAATTTCCGAAATAACTGGCATCCAGAATGACTGCAAATTGCCCCGGCTCTAACACCATCCCCTCTCCTGTTTCTACCAGTGCATCCAGCTCCAGGCTATCGCCAATTTGCCATCCAGATAAATCTACGGGTTGATTGCCATCGTTGTAAATCTCCACAAACTCGTTGTGGAATTCCAGCGTATCGGGGTCAAACATAATTTCAGTCAGGATAATCTGAGCGTGAGAGTGGGATAATAAAAATAGACCCAATAACAGTACACCAATTCTCCATCTCATCTCCTACCTCCCGCGAAAATAGTCGCCTACTCGTTTCCCAATCCCTGGAAATAAAGCCTCAGGTGTGTTAACTTTCTGCAGAGGTACCTCCCCCTCATCTCTCAAACCCGGGAGGCTCCCACAGAAAAGCTATTCCTCTAATAGAATCTCCTCCCCATCCCAGTTTTTCCACTCCTTCAATTCAATCCGAACGCTTCCTACAAAGGCTTTCATATAAGCTTTTAAAGGGATGCGCTGTAAATCCAGAGAAAACCATCCCCGAAAATCATCTTTGATTCCGGCAATTCCCACAAATTTTAAACGTCCATCCAGATAGTATCCGGAAAGGTCTCGTTCGTGAAGTTCAATATCCCGGGCGTTCCCAGTAAAACGGATCATAGTGGTATCCAGTTTATTGTAGGCAAAAACGGGTACCTGAGAGTTTACCCGATATTTTACCATAGCCCGCGCAAAATAAAGGAGGGAAAGACTGTCCTGAACTTTATCGGGAATGTGCCCCACCGAATCCAGAACGGTCACCGTTTTATCCCGGTAGCGATTTTCGATGTGGATTTTTACCGTGTTTTTCTGGTAGTCAAAATCGTACCGGGTGTAAATAATATGATCGGATTTAGTTTCGTAACTCACGAAGCGATGGGAGAAGACTCCATCGGCATCGATATAGCTTTCGTACACATCATGGATGTTCACAAATGGTAAATCTGGGTTGGAATCGATATTGATCTTGCAATGATACACCCGGGAATGCTGGATGGTATCCTCTTCCAGAACATACAATTTTAAACTTCCCAGGTAAAAAATAGACCATTTTACATCGTAATGCAGATACTCTCCCACCTTCCATTTGAAATCGGTTTTCGGTGGATTATTCGCCGGGAGGTAGCTCCAGATTCCCAGTACCAGAATGAATGTACGAATTACCATGTTGCGAAAATAGACCATCGACATCCTCCTTAATTACGATTGCCCCAGCAATTTCACTTCCGGGATGAATCGTTCTTGCATGACCATGACAAAATAGCGGTCGGTCATTCCACCGATGTAATCGCGCACCTTTTCTGCATCGTTGGTGGATTCCAGATATTGCGGTGCTTTGGTATCCAGAAAATCGCGGAAGATTCGAGATTGGCGGCGTTCCTTCCTTAGATCTTCCAGGAATAATTCAAAGAGTAAATGAAAACCGCGCCGGATCTTCTCCTGATCCTTCTTTATCTGGCGAGAAAAATAAATCCGCTCGTAATTGAATTTTTTGAGTTTCAGGAGGTATTCCGAAATCTCTTCGCTAAAGCAGATATAAGGTTGATCGTAGCTGTTGTAAACCACATCTCGCACCAGGGTATCGATAATTTCCCCGTTGGTACTGCCCAATTTTCGTCGCAGTACCTCGGGAATATCTTCTCGCCGGATTAATCCGATGCGAATGGCATCCTCAATATCCTGACCGATGTAGGCAATGGTATCGGTAATACGCACCACACACCCTTCCAGAGTCATGGGCATAGTTTCCACATCGCGCCCGGCTTTCCGATCTTTCACATATTTCTGAATGTCTTCTTCCGTTTTGTCCCATTGGGGTACCAACTTCTGGTTGTGTACCTCCCCATCGTGAGAGATTATGCCATCGCGCACCTGCAGGGTAAGATTCAGCCCTCTACCTTTCTTTGCCACCGAATCCACAATATGCAAACTCTGAATGTGATGATGATATTGCCCAATTCCATGTTCCTCACACACCTCCGAAAGGTAGCGTTCGCCATCGTGCCCAAAGGGAGAATGCCCCAAATCGTGCGCCAGTGCAATCGCTTCAATCAGCTCCTGGTTCAATCCCAGAAACTTTCCGATGGTGCGAGCAATTTGCGAAACACTGAGGGTGTGAATACTGCGGGAAGAGAGCATTTCGTCCAGTTGAGAGGCAAAATAAATGACCTGGGTTTTACCGGAATATCGGCGGAAAGCACCACTGTAAAGGATGCGGTCGCGATCCAGAGCAAAGGGGCTGCGGGG
>JALXCH010000110.1 GCA_026991005.1 Calditrichia bacterium
CAGTTGACTTTCGTGAGTGCAGAGCAAAATAAACCGGAAAACCATCGGGTCGCCGATGATTTTCCGATAAGCGAGAGAATTGGGATCAGGATATTTCAATCTGGGAGGGACCCACTTCGTTTCCCCGAATGACCAGGAACAGCGAGATCAGCAGAATCATCACCTGAAATTCCATTCCGCCCATGGGATGGGATTCGGTAGCCTGAAAGCTCCATTGTCCCCAGTGCACCATCATGATAGCACCCGCCATCACAGTGGCAATCAATATCCCACCGATGCGTGTGGCCCAGTCCTTGCCCAATCCCCCCACAATGAGCAACAGAGCAGCCAGCGTTTCCATCATGCCCAGCAGATATATCATAAAAACCGGCATGTTCATCATTTTTGCCATCATGGGAGCCTGGGGAAACTTACCCAATCCGTGGTACAAAAAAATACTGGCCAGAGCAATGCGCACCAGCCAGTGCGCGTGATTTGAAAAAGATTTTAAAAAGTTCATCAGAACCTCCTGATTTAGTGGTTAATTCGTTTTGTTGCTTTCAAGATACAGCGGTTCCGATGACTTTTCTGTAAGAGAGATTACACTTTTTGAATTTAGTAGCCGTTGGGTTAAAATAAATCAAAAGCAAGGAAGTTGAGTTGAAGGAATTTCAGAGGTTAACGAAGGATATCCCTAATATGATCTTTTAACCTGCTTGCGCGGGGGATTTTCAATCCCACTATCACAGGGGATTTTTCGCCCTGCTGGCGCAGGAGATTCTTCACCCCGCCTGCGGCGGGGTTCAGAATAACAGGTTACGGGAATTATTGGTTAGATAAGAACCTTCGCTCATTTCATCAGCACAGTGGGTAATTTAATGGATTGCGGTGTAATGTTTTAGTTGAGGAAGGGAAAGCACCCGAATCCGCCGGTTTTGATAATCAATAATGCCTTCCTTTTTTAATTCCGAAAGGTTGAGGCTGGCCGTTTCGCGCGTGCAGCCGACCAGGTTGGCGATATCCTTGTGGGTTAGGGCGATGTGCAGTGTTCCGTCCCGGGGATTACCGGCTTTGCGGTAAAGGGAATAAATCAGGTCGCAAATTCGGGTTTTAATATCTTTGAACACCAGATTCTGCAGTTTATTTTCCAGAACATTGATTCTGGAACCCAACAACTTGAGGACGCGGAAGGACATTTCCGGAAAGCGCTGCAGGAAGGCTTCGAAGTCGCTCCGGGACATGATGCAGAGCAGCGCGCGATCCAGTGCCCGGGCGTACCCCGAAGCTGCACGGTGCCCCAGAATGGTGCCGAAAATTTCCCCGGGAGAGAGAATATCCAGCGAAAACTCCTTTCCGCTCTCGTCCAGGTAGCCAATTTCCACATGCCCCTGTTTCACAATGTACACCCGGTCGCTATCTTCCCGGGAAAAATAAATGTACTCCCGGCGGGTGTAATTTTGCATCACCGTAATATCGTCCAGCATGGTCATTTCCCGGGAATTCATTCCTTTAAAAATATTGAGATTTTTAAGATACCACAACTTCAGTTCACTACCAGGCATGGGTGTTTCTCCACACGTTTCATTTTAATATAGGCATATTTGAGGGGAATTCAAATTTTTCTTCCTGAGTGAGGGAATTATCCGGAATGAGCCGGCGGCACTTCCTTGCGGCGAATCAATCCTTCGTTGGTGCAGCGATTACATTCAAATTGCAGGGTGATGTGGGCAATGTTGAATTTCTCCTGCAACAGATGTTCAATCTTCTCGCGCAGGGCTTCGCTCTCGCTAATGAGCATATCGCGCACGTTCACGTGGGCTTCCAGATGCACATCGTTTTCCCCGACCATCCACACATGGATGTGGTGAATGTCCTGCACATCCTCCAGCGCTTCCACTGCCTCCTTCACCGCTTCCAGCGAGAGATCCGTGGGAGCACCTTCCATCAGTACATGGACCGCCTCTGCCACAATCCGAAAGCTCTCCCGCAAAATGTACAGTCCGATTAGAATGGTGAGTATGGGATCCACCCAGGTGATGTTCCAGAGGATGATGGCCACGCCACCCAGCACCACCCCTACCGAGGAGATGGCATCGCTTAATAGATGCAAATAGGCGGAACGGATGTTCATGCTATGCCGGGAATCCCGATGCAACAGGATTGTACCCAGTACATTGGCCACCAATCCCACCAGCGCCACAATGGTCATCATTTGTCCCCGGATGGGCCGGGGATACCAGAAACGCAGCAGTGATTCGTAAAACAGGTAAATGGAGATGACAATTAGCACCGAGGAATTGATGATTGCCGCCAGGATTTCGGCCCGTTTTAATCCAAAGGTATGGCGATAGGAAAAATCCCGCTGTTTGAGGCGCAGAGCGATGTAGCTAATGATGACGGAGATGCCGTCGCTGAAATTGTGCAGCGCATCGGAAATCAGTGCCAGACTTCCGGAGAGAATGCCGCCCACCACCTCGGTGATGGTAATCAGAAAATTCAATCCCATGGTCAGGAAAAGACGCCTGCCCACAGAGGAAATGTCCGGTGTATGATGGTGATGATGATGCGCCACAAGGAACTCCGTGGAATTTTTACTGAAGGGAGGTTGTTTCCTCCTGCGGCCCGCTGCTTACCTCCATTCGGCTACCCGCACAAAGATGAAGCGGATTTGCCAATGAATTCGGAGGCAATATGAAAGTACAGGGACCCATCGATTAATCGGTACGTTCGTCGGCTAAATTGCGAATTTTACCTTCCACATAAGCGGTTACAGCTTCTTCCACACTCTCGTAATCGGTTAACACCACTTCCAGGCCTGCCTGGCGGAACTGCTCGTAAGCACCGCGTCCCATGCCTCCCGCAATCAGCACATCACAGTCGGCAATTTGCTGTGCCATTAACTGATGTTTAGCCCGGGCATCGGCACCGTATCCGTGACCCCGGGAATGGTCTTCTTCTTCATGTACCTCATTTACTGGCGGCTGGTAACCATGGTGCCCGATAGTCCGGGGACGCATTTCTGTGTGCAAGTACTCCCCGTTTTCTACCGTGTAAATTTTGTAATATCGTGAGCGCCCAAAATGCTGACTTACATAATCTCCGTCATCCGTAACCACGGCAATTTTCATAACAAAAGCTCCCTGCATTTTTTTCGGAACGAAAAATAACGGGGGCGGAATCTCAATTTCAAGAGAAAATAAAAATCGTACGGGGAATATCGGAATGCGAAATTTTCCAGCATGTCCCCGTTTTTCATTGCATTCTCTGCGCACCCTCCGGTTATGTTTATTTAACCGCAAAGTGCGCCAGAAAAGCGCAAAGTTTGTAAAGGGTTACATTTTAATTTCCCTATTTAAAAACCGCAGCGTCCGAAGGTCCACAGGTTTCCTTTGGGAGACCCAACGATTGCAGTAAAAATTCAAATTCCAAATAACAAATCCCAAGTAACAAATTCAAAAATCCAGATCCCAAATCTCAAATAACAAGCATCAAATTCCAAATTCCAAATGATTAAGAGATTTTATTCACAACCTGATTTTTTCCTTGTTTTTCATTCGTGATTATTCGTGTGATTCGTGGTTCTAATAATTTCAGTATTGTTTCGCACCTTTGTGGCTCAAATTTTGTGTGTGCTCTATTCCCAGGGCTTCGCCCTGGGCTCTTCATGTGTGAGTGCTTCGCACTCTTGAGGCAACAATTTATTGCTTTCTTTCTTTTGCATCTTGATTGGCTCTTTAATCCTGTCCCAAAATTGCTTTGTTTCACACCAGCGAATTGTGCTAATTTGCAAGAATCCGCCCAATTCAAATGTATTAATTCAAAAATTTCTATCTCAAATCCTAAAATAAAAATCACAAATAACAGATTCCAGAGTAACAAGCATTAATTTTTTAATTTAAAATAGCTTAGCATGTTTTTTCTGATTGAATTACATTTTTATTTTTAATTTGTGTCCATTCGTGTGATTCGTGGGCAAATATCATTTTTTTAATTCGTGGGTAAGCAATTCGTGGTTAAATTTCCATTCGAGCGATTTTTGATTCCGGTAAACCCTACAATTCTAAAACCCATTTCAAAACTCTTATTTCAAAATCATTTATTCTTTCTGTCGTCCTTACAGGACTTAAAATGGTGGGTGGAATTCCCATTCCCATGGCTGAAGGCCATGGGCTAAATTCTGTCGGCCACTCCGTGGCCTCGTACCCTACCAGCCGATAATTTTTTGGGATGTAATTTGGATTTACTGCCCGATGGTGTCCTTTCTTTTCCCTTTAACTTTCATTTTGCCTTTTGTCTTCAACGAAGGTACGGAGGACACAGAAAAAAATTCCAAATGACAAAAAGTTAAAAACCGCAAGAGTCGCAGAGGAAGCGCCAAGGACGCAAAGAAATTCCAAATCCGAATTAAAATATCTCAAATTACAATTTCCTGAAAAACAAATAATTATTGTTGTTTTTTATAATCTAATCATAACATTACTTTTTATTCGTGTTTATTCGTGTAATTCGTGGGCAAATATCATTTTTTTTAATTCGTGGGCAAGCAATTTGTGGGTAAGTTTCCATTCGTACAATTCGTGGTTAAATACCTATTGATTTTTGAAAAAAGGCGGGTTATGGAGAGGAATATAACTCCAGAACTGGAAACACTCTCTGTGTGTATTGATGCTGCCTGATGTGGGCTCTGCTAGCGGATGGGCAGACCCGTTCCGGGAGCCCGTTCTGGTCAGGACGCTGCACTAAAACTCAGGACTATGCCATGGGTTGTATGTTTCAATTTGCAAAATACGCATCTGCTCATTAAAATTAACATGAAATGAGGGTTACCATTAAATCGAAATATGCAGAAGGTCTTTCGGATCTGGTGTTAAAAAAGCGGACAATTTGAGGCAGGAATGGCGACTGAAGAAAAATGGGAAAATCTAAATATTCTGTGGGCTTCGCTCATTGTACATGAGTTGGTACGCAACGGAGTGGATTATTTTTGTATTTCCCCGGGCTCACGTTCTACACCGCTTACCGTCGCAGCCGCCCGTCACCCTGCCATTCACAAAAAAATATTTTATGACGAACGCGGAGCCGCCTATCATGCTCTGGGTTATGCTCGCGCAACCGGAAAACCGGCGGTACTCATTTCAACCTCCGGAACCGCAGTAGCCAATTATTTACCCGCGGTGGTGGAAGCTTCCCGGGACCTGGTTCCCATGTTGCTGCTCACCGCGGATCGTCCCCCGGAACTGAGGCACACCGCCGCCAACCAGACCATCTACCAGCCACACATTTTTGGAGACTACGTGCGCTGGTTTTTCGATATCCCGGCTGCCGATGAACAGATTCCCCCCGAAATGCTGTTGACCACGGTCAATCAAGCCGTGTACCGTGCCCGGCGCTCCCCCGCTGGTCCCGTGCATTTAAACCTAATGTTCCGGGAACCTCTGGAACCCACCCTGCAAGAGATTTCGCCGGAGTACCGGACTGCCGCGGCAGCGCTGGTTGAGGGAGAAGCACCGTTCACCCGCTATTCCCTACCCCGGGTAGAGATGCCATCTAACACAGTTACCGAGTTGCGCCAGATGCTTCTTCGCACCCATAAGGGATTACTGGTGGTGGGTAAATTGTCCGCCCCGGAGGAAGAAGCCGCTGCCCTGCAACTGGCCCAATGGCTGGGCTGGCCGCTAATTGCCGATGCTACCTCCGGATTACGCCTAACCTCCAGTTCTCTCCTCCTCACCCATTTCGACCGGATGCTCGCCTCCCCGGAATTCCAACGATTGGCGGCACCTGAGATGGTTTTACACCTGGGCGGGAGGCTCACTTCCAAACGCTACTGGCAATGGATTTATAACCAGCCTCCAGCAGAATATGTTGTTCTCAAAAACCATCCTTACCGCTTCGATCCCGTTCACCGGGTACGCTGGCATCTGGAAGCGGATATTCCCGTGGCGGTGGAACAACTCATCACCCGGGAACCTTCCGCGATTTCCGAATCCTGGCGCCAGACGTTGCAAGAGTGGAATCGGGAGGTTACCCGCGAAATCGAAGACCTTCTTGGGGAATTCCCCTTAAGCGAGCCGGATATTGCCCGCATCCTCTCCCAGTTGATTCCCGAGGAACAGGGGTTGTTCCTGGCCAGCAGTTTACCCATTCGGGAAGTGGATATGTTTGCCGTGGCGGAAAAGAAGCGCGTGCGGATTGCTGCCAATCGCGGCGCCAGCGGCATCGATGGGTTACTCTCCAGTGCAGCCGGGTTTGCCTGTGGATTGCAGCAGCCGGTGACCCTCCTCATCGGCGACCTGGCGTTTATGCACGATATGAATGCCCTCACCGCCATTGCGCGGCAGGAGGTGCCCCTCATCATCATCCTGATTAACAACCATGGCGGCGGAATCTTCCATTTCCTCCCCATTTCCGCTCACAAAGAAGTGTTTGACCCTTACTTCACCACTCCCCACGAATGGCATTTCCAGGAGGTTGCCCGCCAGTTCGATATCCCCTACCAACGCATTCGCAGCAAACGGGAATTTTTACAACGACTCCATCACACCTACCGCCATCCCCACACAGTGATTTTCGAAATAGAAACCACAGGCGAACAGACCTATCGGATTCATCAACAGCTGGATGAACGCATCCGGAAGCTGTTCCAGGAGGGATTGAAGGCAGGAGCCGGTGATGGGACGGAATAATGGCTGGGCATTTCTGGAGCGGGGTTCGGCCGAAGGAAAGCCGGTGGTATTTCTTCACGGATTTATGGGAAGCGGCGAGGATTGGCTCCCGGTAGTGGAGCGATTACCGAAGGAATTCCATTGTATTCTGCCGGATTTACCGGGGCACGGCAGAACCCGGGAGGCAGTGCTGCCCCATACGCCCTGGACGTTTCCCCGGGTGGCCGAGGCGCTTATTTCCTGGCTCCAGCAACTCCAGGCTCCTCCCTACTTTCTGGTGGGGTACTCCATGGGTGGGCGATTGGCACTGTTTCTGGCGTTGCACTATCCGGAACTATTTCCCCGGGTGGTGCTGGAATCCGCCTCGCCGGGATTGGCGACGGAAAGGGAACGGGAAGAACGACGGAAGCGGGATGAACAACGGGCACGGGAGCTGGAATCTCTTCCCTTCCCCCAATTTCTGCGCGATTGGTACTCCCAACCGCTTTTCGCAAGTTTACAGCGCCATCCCCGATTTCCGGAATTAATTAAACGGCGCCAGCGCAACGAGCCCCGGCTTTTAATCCGTGCGCTAAAGGAAATGGGCACCGGGGTTCAACCCTCTTTATGGGAGAAACTACCGGGAAATAAAATTTCCCTTCTTTTGCTCACAGGGGAATGGGATGTTAAATTCCGGCGCATTGCAGAGAAGATGGTGGCCCTGACACCGCAGATCCAGTGGCGCACGATTTCTGCCGCGGGACACAATATTCATCTCGAACAGCCGGAAGCGTTTGCTAATGCCGTAGCGGATTTTTTTAATTCCTGAAAATTTTGTAAATTTCACCAGGAGGCAGTAGGGAGAAGAAAAAAGTAACTCAATCGGGGGGACAGGAATCGAAAACCGCAACACATCGCCAGGCAGGGAACGGCAGATTTACCGGCGATACCGAAACGGGCACGAGAGATTCTTCATAAATGAATGGTAAAAAAGGAGGTTCTATGAGCGTGGTGAATTGGGTACAGGCAGGTGATTACAGCGATATTCTTTACCATAAGGCCGAGGGAATGGCCAAAATTACCATCAACCGGCCGGAGGTGCGCAATGCGTTTCGGCCGCAAACGGTGCGGGAAATGATGCACGCTTTCCGTGATGCCTGGGACGATCCCGATATTGGGGTCATCATCCTGACCGGCGCGGGAGATAAAGCGTTTTGTGCCGGTGGTGACCAGAAAATTCGAGGGCATTCCGGGTACCGGGACGACCAGGGGACGGAAAGTTTGAATGTGCTGGAGTTCCAGCGCATGATTCGCACCTGCCCCAAACCGGTGATTG
>JALXCH010000111.1 GCA_026991005.1 Calditrichia bacterium
ACCCATCCCAATCCCAACAGCGTTTCTAAACCGTGTCATAATTAGCATACTCAAAAACGAATCTCATTCCTTCTCTCTTTCAGGTATATCGATATCCCTCCCTCTTCATTGATGTAAAATCCAAATTTGTCCTAATCCATTCATCCAGTACCTCAAAAAAATAATCATACATGTCCCAGTCAACCCATCCCACAGCCAGGCAGATTATTTTTCTCCTTCATCCAAAACTAAAACTTGAAGTTTTCCAGGAAATTGGGTAAACTTAACACGTTGTAACAGGAATTCAAATTAGCCGGTTCTCGAAATTTTTTCGTCGAATCGAGCTGGGTAGCAGAAACATGAAACAGTAGGGGGAATCTATGCCTACCAGAACCTGGAAAACGGCCATCACTAAAATTGAGCCCAACAAAATTGTGATCCGCGGGTATCGTCTGGATCAGTTAATGGGTAAATTTACTTATCCCCAGGTTATTTATTTGTTAATCAAAGGGGAGCTTCCCACGAAAAATGTTGGTCGGATTCTGGATGCGATTCTGGTGTCCTGTGTGGACCATGGGGTTACTGCGCCCTCGGCACAGGCAGCTGTTACGGTCGCATCTTCGGGCGCGCCGATGAATGCCGCACTGGCGGCGGGAATTTTAGCATTTAGCGAGTATCATGGGGGCACCATCGAAAAGGCGATGAAATTACTGGAAGAGGCCGTTCACCAGATGCGTTCCCGGAAATTGAGTGCCGAGCAGGTGGCACATCAACTTGTAGAAAATGCTACCTCGGACAATCAACCCCTGCCGGGTTTTGGACATCGCTACCATACCTGCGATCCCCGCTCCCGGCGTTTGCTGGAACTGGCCGAGGAACACGGCATCTCCAGCCGTTATATCGAAATGGTGCGCACCATTCAACAGGCGCTGCAGGAACATCTGCGCAAAGAAATTGCCATTAACATCGATGGTGCTATTGCTGCGGTGCTGTGCGAACTGAATATCCCTGCGGAGCTGGCTAACGCCTTTTTCCTGATGGCGCGCATCCCCGGACTGCTGGCGCATATTTACGAAGAACAAACCCGCTACCAACCCATGCGCTCCATCGATTTCTCCGCAGTGGAATATGATGGACCTGAAGAACGGGAAATTTAATTTCCATTTATGGAAAAATTTTTTTCGCATTTTTTGTGAACCATTTTCCAGCTAATTCTGAAAAATGAATAAGAGGACAACAGAAATCCTGTTAAACCAACAATTGGGGATTGAAGTAATGACTCTCATTAATATGATCCCTTCGTAAGATACCGAGTCTTTTAAACCTTATGGAAGTCACTGGAGGGACGGAAACAACTGTTCTGAAGCAATATGGTAAAAATAGCCCGAAATTCAAAGGAAGAGATGGTTTTAATTTCCGCATTATTTCAAAATCCAGATAAATTCGTTTAAAAAAGAATCGCGTTATAGAACGTTGTTTTGTGAATAAAAGAGCAAAGTTGTGGAAAAATCTGGATTATTTGTCAATTACCCCGAAGAGCGTTTTGAAAGGATTTATTTGTTATTCGGAAGGTTCAATTTCTTGAACAATTGGGCGGTAACCTTTTGGGGAACCGGCTGATTCTCACTTTTTTGTCGGTAGAGAGAGACCGTCATTTTGATGGTATCGATGTAAATACGGCATTCCGGGCATTCCTGCACGTGCTGAAGTAATTCTTTGCACATGGGATGGTTTAAATCCTGCCCAAGGTAATTACACAATTCATCAATAATTTTTTTCGTATGATGCTTCATTGTTAGTTTAATTCCTTTACATATTCCTGCATATATTCAGCTAATTTTTCCCGCAAATAGAGTCGTGCTCGCTTCAGTCGGATTTTAACATTGGATTCGGTAATACCCAGAATTTTGCTGGTTTCCCGAATCGACAAATTTTCCAGATCGCGCAAAATGAATACCGAGCGGTAAATTTCCGGTAAACTGTCCACCGCTTCATCCAGGTGCCGCTGGAATTCCTCGTTCAGCATATCCTTGAGGGGCAAATCCTGCCACTCGTGGATATGCATATTATCCGGGTTGTCGAAATTCTGTTCCAGGTCCTGATCGCTCAGAACCGTTCGTTTATCTTTGCGCAATTTCATCAATGCAAAATTGGTAGCAATGCGATATATCCAGGTAAAAAAATTCGACCGCCCGTCGAATGAATTAATTTTTTCATAGACCGTTACAAACGTTTCCTGCAGTACATCGGCGGCATCGTCAGCATTCTTTAAAATTCGCAGAGCCAGATTGTAAATGCGTTCGCTGTAGAGATTCACCAGTTCCGTAAACGCTTCCTGGTCGCCCCGCTTCGCACGT
>JALXCH010000112.1 GCA_026991005.1 Calditrichia bacterium
TTCACCCAGTACTCCCGCTGCCTTCCGCCCATCACTTCAATATTGTACACCCCGGGGATGCTGGCCAACTGGGGACGGATGGTGTAAATGGCCAGGTCTCGCAACTGCAGCAGGGTCAATTTCTCCGAATACAAACTGTAACCGGCAACTGGATAGGTGCTGGTGGTAAACCGACGTACTTCCAGCTGGATGTCCCGCGGCAATTGATTCTGAATTCCGCTCACCTGCGCCTGAACCAGCTGGTAAGCACGAAACATGTCCTCGTTCCACTGAAAATCGATGTTAATCTCCGCCGAACCGCGGCTAATGGAAGAGCGCACCATGCGCACGCCGGGTACCATCATCACCGCCTCTTCGATGGGTTTGGCAATTTCCATCTCCATTTCCTTGAGGGGCGCCAGACCGTAATCCACCATCACCGCAATCCGGGGAAAAGTGGCATCCGGAAACACCCCTTCGGGAATCTGGTAAATCAGGTAAATGCCAATTAAGGAGAGTACCAGTGCGGTAAAAATAATAGCCCGGCGATTTTCCACAGCAAATTGAGACAGACCTTTCATTCAGCAATTACCTCCATGCCATCCTGCAGGGAATATGCTTTATTCACCACCACCGATTCTCCTTCCCGCACTCCAGTTAGCACCTCGCACCAGTCGCTTTTCATGATGCCGGTGGCTACCTGGCGCTTTTCGACTTTATTGCCTTGAAGCACGAACACCGAGAAGACGCCTTCCTCTTCCACCAGGGCAGAGCGGGGCACCAGCAGTGCATTTTTATGCACCCGGGAGGGGAAAGTGAGGCGCACTCGCATTCCGGGTCGAAACTCCCCGGTGGGATTTTTCAGCTCTAAGCGGATGGGCACCGTCTGGTTGCGCTCATCCACTTTTCCGGAAATAGCCGTTAGGGACAGTTGCAGCGGTGGATGGGGATAATCGGGGAATTCCACACGCACCTTCCCGGCCTGGCGAAGCGCCGGTAGCCAGCGCACGGGGAGCTCTCCCAGAATATCCAGCGTATCCAGACGGGCGATGTGGGCAATGTGCTCGCCCCGTTCCACCACGTCGCCGCTATGACGGTACACCTGCAAAACCGTCCCGTCCACCGGTGAAAAGAGAGGGATGGGGCGGGTTTGTTCTTTCAGGAAGGGACGCAGTTCTTCGGGGACATCGGGACTGACCTGCAACAGTGCTTCCCGGGTTGCCGGAATGATGGTGCCCACCGCCTGCCCACGCTGCACCCGGTCGCCCATAAGCAGGGAAAATCCCGTTAACCGCCCGGGAAACTGCGAAGCCAGAAACGCCTCCTGGCGCAGTACCACCTCACCGTAAATGGCCAGGGTGTCCTGAATATCTCCCCGAACCACCGGCTGGGTTTTCACATGCAGTAAAAAATCCGCCCGGGAAGTTTCCGCTTCGTGCCCCTGCTGCTGGCAGGAGGCAAACAAAAAAAGGAATCCCGTTAAAATTGTTGCCATGGTTTTCATCGAAAAATCCCTGAATTTTTGCTTCGTCTCTCTGTTTATTCTCTTTTCGGGAAATGAAAAACGAAATTTCCGGTTGCACCGATTTTGCCGGTTGCGTCTGCTGTGTATTTCTCCTTCTGTTGAATGCATCCTTCCTCCTTTATCATTTTATTCCCGGATAGCTCCCTGTGGAGGTATGGTTATTCATCGATGCTCATCAATGAATCCGTTCGCCAATTAGTCCCAGCTTTTAATCAGTTCCATCTGGTTGGTCAACAGAAGAAAATCGATAAAATAGCGGAGGTATTCCAGATGGCTGCGGGTAATCTGCAACTGATTTTCCGTAAGTGCCTGCTGTGCCGCCAGGTAATCCAGATTGGTGATGAGGCCCGCCTGGTAGTTTGCCCGGGCATACTGAAATGCCTTCTCGTTGATTTTCAAGCGCTCCTGCTGCAACCGTATCAGGTGATGCAATTTTTGCAGTTTATCCCGCAAGTTGGAGGCTTGAATTTCCAGCTCCCTGTGCAGATGGTTTTCACGAAACTGCAATTCCCGCGCTTCAGCCTGGATTTTCTGGCGCTGGTAAGAACTCTTTCCCCACTGGTACAGAGGGAATCGCAGCCCCACCCCCACCAGCCAGTAATTTCCTTCGGCGGTAGGATCGCGATCCACCTGATAGCCTCCCCGGAACTGGAAAGAGGGGAAGAGGGTGGCTGTTACCTCCCGTTGCCGGAGCTGCTGCGCTCTTCTGCGAAATTCCAGCGCCTGCAATCCGGGATACTGGTTCAAATGGAAGGCATCCCAATCCACCTTTTTTTCCAGCGTATCCAGATTGATCCTGTAACGTTTGAGATGGAGGCTTCGATAATCGG
>JALXCH010000113.1 GCA_026991005.1 Calditrichia bacterium
GCCCTCTGGAAGAAAGTGTGTTATTAAAATGGAGCGAATTAATTGTTCGGGGAGATCCTGCCTACACTCCTCCTCCTCATTTTGCCAAAGATTTTGTTCAACGCTATCTGAATATGAATCCGTACTCCCCCTCTGTCTGGTTAATGCTGGGGCAACTCATTGCCAAACAGGGAGATCGTCCCGGTGCTTTGAAATGTTTCCTGAAAGCCGATTCTCTACAACCTAACGATGGGTTAATTCTTTACAACATCGGTGTGCTGTATTACGAATGGGAAAAGCTGGACAAGGCGCGCACCTATTTTCTTAAATCCATTGAAGCCAGTGATTATCTGGATTCTCATCTGTATCTGGGTTCCATTTACAAACAAGAGGGGAATTGCGAAGCAGCCTTAAAAGAGTTTCGCTATCGCGTGATCCATAAAACAGGTGATGACGATTTCTATGCGTATCAGGCCATGAAAGGAATTCGGGAATGTTTGAAGATATTAGAAGAAAAAAAGAAATCGAACCAGAAAGAAAAATGAAGATCCGCTGGATTCGGAGCCCGCTTTTTCAGGATTTCCTGCACGAATTTGAAGTGATGGGAATAAAAGCTACTTCTGAACTACGACGACAGGTAAATCCCGCATACACATTTAAAATTCGCATGCTTACAGAAGAATTACGAGAAACCGTTTTCCGCAGAGCTACCCAATTGTCTCTTCCTGTGTGGCAGGGCAAGGGGAAAGAAGAAGATTCGGTGATGCTTTCTTTTTGTAATCGCCGCCAGATGGAACAATTCTGGGGTGGAGTGGAAATTGGGGAGAGTTTCTTGCAGGAGTTCCAGGGCGTTCTGGAAAATTTCGATCGAGAAAATTTTGTGCTCCACCTCCGGGATGGGAGAAAACTCGATCTGAGTGCACCAGTTATTATGGGGATTTTGAATGTTACGCCGGATTCATTTTCCGACGGGGGAGAGTTTTCTTCTCCGCAACTGGCTGTGCAGCAAGCATTGAAGATGGTAGAAGAGGGGGCGCAGATCATTGATATTGGTGGAGAATCTACCCGTCCTGGTTCGGAAGCCGTCTCTCCACAGGAGGAATGGAAGCGGGTGGAACCGGTGTTGCGGGAGCTGCGAAAGAGAATAGATGTACCCATTTCGGTAGATACCTACAAAGCAGAGGTTGCCCGTCGCGCCATCGAAGAAGGAGCGGATATAATTAATGATATTAGCGGGCTTACTTTCGACCCCGACATGGCACCGCTGGTGGCGGAAGCCAGACTACCGCTGATTCTAATGCATATCCAGGGGACTCCCCGCAATATGCAGCAAAATCCCACCTATCGGAATTTAATGGAGGAAATTGAAGATTTCCTTTACCGCCAGATTCAGGTGGCCAGGGCGGCAGGGATTGAACAGTTGGTCGTTGATCCCGGAATTGGTTTTGGCAAGCGCTGGGAAGATAATTTTGAAATTATTCGACGTACCGAAGAGTTGAAAGGATTGGGCTTTCCTGTTTTAATTGGCCCTTCCCGTAAATCATTTATTGGTCGGTTGCTGGATGTGCCTCCAAAAGAACGGGAATGGGGTACCGCTGCCAGTGTGGCTGCCTCGGTATTGCTGGGAGCTCGTATTCTTCGGGTTCACCGTGTTTCGGAAATGAAACAGGTGCTGGAAGTTAGTACAGCCATTTCCAGACTAAAAGCAATAACGGATTAAATTGTAAATTAAATGAAAATAACCCATTACGTAGAGGGATGTTTATTTTTTGTCACTGACGAAATTCCCACAAAATTTTTTAAAAAAAATCAAAAAGTGGGTGAAGAATAAAAATTCCTGTCCGATGATTAACCCTGAGGTAATGTATGTTGTTTAAAATTGGATTTCTTTCGGTCACATTTATTGACGTACTGGATATTGCGCTTGTCGCCTATATTTTTTACAAGGTCTATGAATTTTTAAAGGGGAGCATGGCGGCGCGCATGTTGCTTGGGCTCTTGTTTATTATTCTAATCTCGGTGGTTGCGGAAATGCTGAACATGAGCGGAACGATCTGGATATTTTCCAATCTGAAGACGGTGTGGGTGATTGCTTTTGTGATAATCTTTCAGCCGGAATTTCGCAGGTTGCTGTTGTATCTGGGGCAAAATCCGATTCTGCGGCGTTTCGTTCAAATATCCACCACCAAATTTATTAACGAAGTCATCGGTGCGGTCTCCGATCTATCAAGGAAGAATTTTGGAGCTTTAATCGTGTTAGTCAGGGATACAGGGCTGCGTAGTGTTATCGAAACAGGGATTCCTCTCCAGGCACAGGTGAGTAAAGCACTCATTTTATCCATTTTTAATCC
>JALXCH010000114.1 GCA_026991005.1 Calditrichia bacterium
CACCTGAATGTGGTGCTGCACCTGATGGGAGGATTCTGGATGGAAGGCGAGATTTCCGAAACACCTTTCGAGAGATGGCAGGAGATGATGAACATCAATCTGCACAGTACTTTTCTGGTTACCCGGCGCGGATTTGCCATAATGAAGGAGCAAGGAGAAGGAGGTAAAATATTCACCGTGGGTGCTCAGGCCGCTTTACAACTTCCACCCAATATCGGGGCGTATTCCGTAAGTAAAGCTGCGGTGCTGGCACTTACCGAAATTCTAGCTAAAGAAGGCCGAGCTTACAAGATTAGCGTAAACGCCATTTTACCCAGCATCATCGATACACCCGCAAACCGCGCCAGCATGCCGGAAGCAGACTATACCCAATGGATTACCCCGGAAGAGATTGCCAGCGTATTGGTAAGTTTGTGCCGCCCGGAAGCGGCGGGCCTTTCCGGCACCTTCCTGAAAATGTATGGAAAATTGTAAATTCAGCTCACAGATTGCTGCAGAAACACTTTCATGTATTCCCACATGATGTCCATTTTATCCAGCATCCCATGGTCGGTGTTTAACAACACCAGGTCGCACATGGGATGGTGGTGCAGGTAATCGATGCTCAGGGAATAAGGCACAATTTCGTCCCGGATTCCGTGGAAAATCTGTACCGGCAACTGCCGCCGGAATGAGAAGGAACGGTAGGTTTCCAGAACTTCCATGAATCGGTAACTTAATGGTCGTTCTTCCCCGAAGGAATAAAAGAAGAACAATCGTTCTCCCTGATTTTTCCATTCCTGTAATTGTTCGGGGGAAAACAGCTGCGGGAAGCGCCGGGGGAAATCGAATGCGGGTGCCATAAGGATTAACCGGCGCACCTTACGATGGCGCTCGGCAGCAATGAGCGCCAGATACGCCCCCAGGCTGGAACCCAGGATCACCACCGAACCCTCTGCCCGGGTAACCAGATTCTCCACAATACGGAGCTGGGAGGTCAGTGTCATCTCCGCGGGATGCTTTCCTTTCAGATCGGGGCGGAGCACGGTTTGCCCCTGTACTGCCAGTTGTTCCGCAAAATACCTGGCTTTGGTGGAATCCGGACCGGAAAGGAATCCGTGTAAATAGATGAAGGTCGTTTCTTTTGCCGGTAAAACGATTGTTTGACTGGGACTCACTGCGAAACTCCAAATTTCTGACGTAAAAATTGTTTGAGGTCTTCGAAGTTGAAAAAGATTTCCGTGGTGCAACCCACAATCCAGCTACTCATTTCCGGGAGGGGGATGTGGCTTACCAGGTACACGGGAATATGATGCCAGAAAGCCATGGTTAATTCTCCGTGAGTTCCGCCACCTGGAAGCACATATTCATCCCATAAACCCACAATGTAATCCACCCGGTTCACCAGGGTAGTCAGGTCGGTGCGGATAATTTTATGCACCACACGGCGAAATCGGGGTAAATCACTGATTTTCCATTCTCGAAAGTGGCGGAATTCTTCCGGGGTTAGCACGTGGTTTTCTTCCAGGCAGGGATTAAAAACGCGATGGTGTAGTTCCTCCGTGAGGAAGCGGGAGATTTCTTCCCGCCAGCCACAGCCGTTGTCGGGTGCCCGCTCGATGGCACCGGCCAGATACACCAGAGGAGGTTGCTTCATGACGAAATCCTTTTGCGGTATTCTTGCACAATCAAATTGGCCGCCCGCCGGAAATCCGCTTCATCCTCCACTTCAATCCATTGGATCTCCGGATCTGCCCGGAACCAGGTGTACTGCCGTTTGGCATAGCGACGGCTGTTACGTTTAACCAGTTCCACACAGGTATCGTAATCCAGTTCTCCCTCCAGATATTGAATCACTTCCTTGTAACCCACACTGTTCAGGCTGTTGAGGTTTTTTTCGTACCCCATTCCCAGAATCCGGGATACTTCCTGAATGAGTCCCTGCTGGAACATGGTTTCTACCCGGCGATTGATGTCGGCGTACAATTTTTTGCGCTCGCGGGTGAGGCCGAATTTCAGAGCCGAGAAAGAAGGAGGTGGCAGTTTTTTTTGCTGAAGCCGGGAGAGCGGGACACCACTGGCCAGATAGACTTCCAGCGCACGAATAATCCGCTGGCTGTTGTTGGGATGAATGCGCCGGGCACTCTCCGGATCTACCTTTTGCAAATCCCGATGCAGGGACTGGGGACCTTCGCGCCGCAGCCTTTCTTCCAGGCTCTCCCGGATTTTCTGATTGCGCACATCGTTTTCAAAAAATCCTTCCAGCAGCGCCCGCAGGTAAAGTCCCGAACCACCCACGATGAGCGGAACATGCTTTCGCTGAAAAATTTCTTCAATCCTCTGCCGGGC
>JALXCH010000115.1 GCA_026991005.1 Calditrichia bacterium
GCCGGAAGGCTTCCTTATTCCTTTCGTTTAAGGAATATACCACACCCAACTTCCAGACGTTTAAAACCCTGTTTAAAATCGGGTTGCCCACCACAGTGGAACAACTGGTCTGGGCGTTTGGGCAGCTAATTCTCAGCTTTTTTGCCGCGCGAATGGGCATTATAGCGCTGGCAGTGCATCAGGTGTTTTTACGGATTCAGTCGGTGCTTTCCATGGCGTTTCAGGGATTTGGCCTGGCCAGCATGACGCTGGTGGGCAAAAGTCTGGGTGCCGATGACGAGAGCATGGCGATCCGCACCGGGCGGCTGGCCGGACGGGTGGCTCTGCTGGTTTCGGTGCTGGTGGTACTGGTCATTCTCCTGTTCCATCATCCCATTCTGGCAGCTTTTACCTCTAACCGCGAGGTGGTCGAGTTTGGCAGCAAGGTAATTTTTGCCCTGGCAATTGTGCAAATTCCCAAAGCGGTGAATATTGTGTTCTCCGGCAATTTGCGGGGCGGTGCCGACCTGGCCTGGCTCATGTGGCTGGCAATTTTCAGTGTGTTAACCTTCGAAACTTTCGGGGCGTACCTGCTGGCCTTTGTCTTCAATGTGGGATTAGTGGGGTTGTGGATTATTCAGGCAGTTGACGAAAGCACCCGCCTGTTGCTCAACTATTTTCGGTTTAAAGGAAAGAAGTGGAAAATTCTTTCGGTACCGGGAGTTCACTCCAACACCTCGCAAACTTCCCGGAATGCCGATGAATGATGTTAACAAGGCAGAATCTCCCATCTTATTCCGGGGGAAAAGATGAACTACCGAAATTTTATTTCGTTTGAAGGAATTGATGCCTGCGGGAAAACCACCCAGATTCGTTTGTTGATGGATCGGTTACACGCCCGGGGGATTCATACCGTGCTGGTGCGCGAACCGGGAGGCACCGCCATATCGGAAAAAATCCGGGAGATTTTGCTCGACCCTCAGTTTAAGGAGATGCATTCCCGTACGGAAATTTTGCTGTACGAAGCTGCCCGGGCACAATTGGTGCACCAAAAGCTAATTCCTTTGTTGGAGGAAGGAGCCTACTTAATTGCCGATCGGTTCTTCGACTCCACCACGGCGTACCAGGGGTACGGTCGGGGATTAGACCTGGAGGTAGTGCAGGTGCTCAATCGTTTTGCCACCTCCGGGCTAAAGCCGTTCCGTACGTTTTTTCTGGACATTTCGCCCGAGGAAGCCGAGCGGCGCCGAAAGGCTGCCGGTACCGCGAAAGACAGGCTGGAGAGTGGGGGACCGGAATTCTTCCGGCGGGTTCGGGAAGGTTTCCTGCAATTGTGCACCGAAGAGAAGGAGCGTTTTGTGCGCATTGATGGGGAACAACCTCCGGAGGCGGTGGCGGAAGAAATCTGGCACCACGTGTGCCAAATCTGGAACATTCCCTGAAAACTCCGGAGAAGCCCGCAGGGTAAATCCACAGGACAAGCCCACAGGGCAGGCCCGCAGGGCAAGTCGAACGGCATTTACTGCAGGGGGTGTTTGGAGAGAGGGAAACGAGCGCTGATTTTTCCGGAAATCCGGTTTTTCCCGGAGTGAATTGTTTTTTGAAGAAATTTGAGGATTGGTTCGGGTGCCTTTTTAAAGGTTCACCATCTTTCAAAATTTTACAAAAAACGTTTGTGGAAAATTCCCCTATTTTGTCGTTTGGGAAAAATTGGGAGTGGGAATTTCAATAATTTTATGGAAAATTTTTCACAATGGTACCCCATTCATCCCTCAAAAAGCAGAATTTAATTACTTTCTTTACGCGTGTTTTCATTCTAAATTTCCGGAAACTTTTTTGCTGCGGGAACCATATTATGATGTAAAAACGTGAACAATCGGAGGTTCAAACTTATGTTTCAAAAAAGAAGCTGGTCGTACTGGCTGATTCTCATTTCCATTCTGGGAATTTCCGTCTGGATATTTAACACCGGTTTTGCTGATAATAGAGATCTTTACTACAAGCTGGACAAAGGCCTTTTTTATTTAAAGCAGGTGTACGAAACCATTTCCCACAAGTATGTGGATAATGTCGATCCGGAAGGTTTAAGCAAAGCAGCCATTCGGGGCATTGTCGATCAACTGGATCCCTACACGGTATTTTTTGAGAAGAAAGGCAGCGAAAATTTAAAAATCATCACCCGGGGGAAGTACGGCGGGCTGGGAATGGAGATTAGCAAGCGGGAGGGAAAAATCACCGTCATTGCTCCCATCGATAACACGCCAGCCCAGCGGGCAGGCATCCGGGCCGGGGATGTGATTAATAAAATAGACGGAGAACCCACCGAAAACATGACCCTGGATGAAGCCTCCAGCAAGCTCCGGGGTAAGGTGGGAACAAAAGTCACCATCGAAATTCTGCGTCCCGGGGTCTCCGAACCCATCACCCTTACCCTTACCCGGGAAGAGATTGTGCTAAAGGATGTGACTTACGCTGATTTTGTGGAGCCGGGTGTGGCTTATTTCCGGCTCACCAGTTTTTCGGATAAAGCCGCCAGCGAGCTGAAGGAAGCCATTGCTCGCTTGCAGGAAAAAGGAGAAATCAAGCAGGTGGTGCTGGATCTGCGCGGCAATCCCGGCGGTTTGTTGGCCTCTGCCGTGGAGGTGGCGAACATCTTTTTACCGCACGGAGAGGTGGTGGTGAAAACAAAGGGAAGCCATGAAGAAGAAACCGTGTTTACCACCACCGAAGAGCCGCTCCTGCCCGATGTCCCCCTGGCAGTTCTGGTGAACAATGGGAGCGCCAGCGCTTCGGAAATTGTGGCCGGCGCCATCCAGGATCTGGATCGGGGCGTGATTGTGGGACGGCGAACCTTCGGTAAAGGGCTGGTGCAGCAGGTGTACCCGCTGGACAAATTGCACGATGTGTATCTGAAAATTACCACCGCCAAGTATTACATCCCTTCCGGCCGCTGTATTCAGAAAGAGGATTACAAGAAAAACAAAGAAATTTTTACCGATCTGGAAGATCCCGTGGATATCGACAGTCTGGTGGGCTACCACACGAAAAATGGCCGGGAGGTGCACGGCGGCGGGGGAATTAAACCGGATGTGAAGGTTCCGGCCGAAAAACCCAATCCGTTGCTTATCTCCCTGTGGTCCAAAGGGTATTTCTTCCGCTTTACGGTGGATTATCTGGCCAAACATCCCGAAATCAAAACTCTGGATCAAATTCAGGTGGATGATGGGATTCTGGAGGAGTTTAAAGCTTATCTGGACAGCAACAAGCTGGATTACGAAATAGACGGCGAATCGGAGCTGAAGGATTTTCTGAAAATAGCCGAGAAAGACAGTTACAGTGTGGAACTGCGCAATCTCGTTTCCATGGCGGTGGAGATGCTGGATATCGAGAAAGATCGGGAGTTCAATGCCTCCCGGGAAAAAATTGCGCGATATTTGCTGGCGGAATTTGCCGAAAAGCTTGGCGGAACAAATGCACGCATTGCCGTGATGCTAAAAAGCGACCGTACCTTGAAAAAAGCACTGGAAGTACTCAACCAGCCGGAACGGTATCGGGAGATTCTGGCGATTAAGGAGTAAGTAAAGCCCCTGACACCCCGAAGGTACCAGGGGACTTTATCCACAAAAAATTACTTCACCAACAACATCTGCCGGATGGAACGGTATTCTCCTGCCGTGAATTCGTACAGGTAAATTCCGGAGGGTAATCCCTCCCCACGGAAAGGAATCCGGTACTCCCCTGCGGGCAAAACATCATCCACCAGCACCCGAACCACTTCACCCAGTATATTGTACACCGTTAAGCGCACCCGGGAACGACGTGCTAGAGAGAAGGGTATAGTCGTTTCCGGATTAAAGGGATTGGGATAGTTGGGTGAGAGGCTAAATTTCCCTTCCTTTAAGGAGGATGGCGAGGAATCGATTCCCGAAATAAAGGTATTTTCAAAAATCATCACGTCCAGATAGGCGGTACAAATAAAATTTCCTTCCATCGCAAGTTTGCGGGCATTTCCCCGTTCCGTCTGGTAATAACCCACTTCCTGGGGATGATAAATGTCCGTTAAATCCACCATACGCACACCCAGATATCCGTTAGCTAAATAGGCGTAATTTCCGGAAACCCACACATCGGTGCACTGCCCGTAATACATGACGCTCACTTTCTGTATCTGGTACAAATTGGAAATATCCAGTACCAGAAAGCCGCTGTCTCCATCGCTGGCTACGAAAAGGTAATTCCCGGAAATATCCATTCCATTTACATTGTAACTGTGATTAGTATCCAGGAGGTAACTACCCATTTCTGTGGCAGTGGGGATATTCAAAAAATGAACACTGTTGCCGGTGCCTACGATTAGTGTATCCCCCTGAGGGAAAAAACGGGTGATGCTGTGTCCCCATCCCAGGGGAAGTTTGTAATGAAGCATGAAATTGCTTCTGTTCAGAACGTACACCGTATCTATATGGGAGAGGAAAATGTGGGAGGAATCCACTGCCAGCGCATTAGAAAGGAAATTCGTGGAGAAAAATTGTTCATTCCCGGGATTGTACACATCCGAGACATCCACCACCGTAATTCCCCGGGCGGTGTTGGTGTTACCGTAGGACTGCTCGTGGAAAAGGTACACCCGATTATCGAAAACATCCATTTGAGGTGACCCGGCACCGTTTTCGTAAGCAATGAGATAGTCGCTGGTTAATAATGGCATGGCTACGGAGCTGATATCCAGAATAAAAAAGCCAATTTTGTATCGGTAGGTCAGGTAGCTTCCGAACAGATAGTTGCCCCGGCGAACAATCTGCTTCAGATCCACCCAGGTGCGATGATAAGCGGAATAGGTTAACGACGCGGGATTGGACACATCCACCAAGCTGGCTCCTCTTACGTGAGTGACAATTGCCTCCCCTGCAGTGGTAATATCGATCCGGGCTAAATCGTAGGAATCGACTTCCCGGTGGAGGTGGCTCAGCACCAGGGGATTACCCGGGGTGGAAACATCCAGTGAGCGGAAATGGAGAATGGCTGTACCGTAGGGAACGGTATCTTTACGGGAAACAACAAAGAATTTCCCGTTTTGTTCTCCCATATTGTTGTAGATTTCGCCCGCGGGAAGGGCGATGGTATCCATAAACGCCGGGGAAGAAGGTACGGAGATATCGTACATTAAAATTTCGTTTTGATTCCCTCCGGAGACAAACAGACGGTCGTTGGCAGCAAACACATTAAAGGAATTAACAGGGAGGCTGCTCACCTCCTGAAGGGAACCGGGATTGGAGGCGTCGTAAATATGGACTCCTCCACTCTGGGCAGCGGCAAACAGTAAATCATTACGAAGATGCAGATAAACTGGAGCTCCTAAATAAAATTGCTGCAGTTGCTGGGGATTAGCGGGATTTGACACATCATAGGTGTAGAGACTGGTGGAAACTCCCAGGAAAACCACATTGTCCTTCACGGCAACGCTCAGAGCGGTTCCGTTTGTTTCCATATAGGTTACGGTAAAAGGATTGGCAGGGTTGGCTACATTTACAATCTCCAGTCCGGCAGTTCCGGGCGGCGCCCAGGAGCCCGTGCCATCCAGTGCCAGGTACAGATAATTGCCTGCCCAGAATATATCCGCCACTTCTCCCGGGGTGGATACCGAAGCCACATGCTGCGGATGCGCCGGGTCACTGATGTTCAGCAGCCGCACTCCGTAGCCGCTGGAAACCGCCACAAAATCTCCCTGGCTGGCCACCGCTTTACAATAGCCAATGGGAAATTTGCCCACCATATTCATGTTCTGCACATTGGAAGCCTGCGCAGCTGCCAAAAGAACAACGAAGGTTAGAAAAAATACCCGCATAACTTTTCCCATAACGTGTTCCTCCATGATTTGGGGTGAAAAATGTCCTTATAACTGGCATTTATCTGAATTTTTAAAGAGGTTAGGCCACGATTGGAAAAATAGTTTGAGAATGGTATATGGGAAGCTGAACGGCACAGGTACATCTTATCTGGGAAGCTCGGTATTCGGGAGGTTCCCCGGAACATTTCTTGCTGAATAAAGAATCTGTAGATCATCATTCGACATCCATATCCGTCGCAATCCCGACCCGAATCATGCCCTCCAATAGCGGAGCGGGTAGGGTAATCTTACATCAATCGTACCGAATGGAATTTTCTTTAGATGCTTTTTTTCGCACCAGCAGGTACACACCTAACATGGTCATGGTCAGCAAGCAGGCGGCGATGGTAAGCCATTTAGCCGGTGTCACCAGACTACCTGCCAGCCGGGCGGGGAGGGAAATCTCCCCCGGGAAGTGCCCCAGCATGTACAGTTCCAGCCCATTTTCCAGATAGTCGAAGAGTACAGCCAGGAAAGGGAGCAGAAGCAGCCGTCGCGCCCACCCGGGTACACCGGGACGGGTAAGGAGCAATTGCAACACGGTGGCCAGCAAACTTCCGTAAACGAGCGGATAAATCAGATCCAGATAAAGGGTGCGGCGGTACCACAGGCGACCTTCCGTACCCAGCTGTTGGAAAAATTCCTGAATTTGCCTGGGCTGATAATACAGACGTGTGTCGGGAATATTTCGGGTGCCTGCTGCCTTTTCCATACGGTTCAACATAAAGGAAAAAGCAATTTGAAAAAGCAGGAATAATGCGAAGAATAGAAATAGTTTTTTCAATGGATCGGCTCACCTTAAAAATTCTTTGTAATAAACCACAGGAGACACAGAAAACACAGAAGACTCTGAAAAATACCAAATTTTGAGCGCTTGTGCTAATGAAATGATTGAATGTTTTGTGAGTCCATCTTAACCACAATTTCTTTGAAAATGAGCTTTTTTGACACTAAAGACTTCGTAACCTGTTGATTTTTTTAGAGGGATTAAAATTTATCTGTGAGGATGGGGACAGTCGCATTGAGCCCATGAGCCTTCGTGTTGGCGATGAGCTTTACTTATATTGCCGGAGCCAATTAAAGAGCCGGAAAGAGGAGGCGATTCAGGAATTACC
Source organism: Calditrichia bacterium (assembly GCA_026991005.1). Next base: position 6,982 of record JALXCH010000115.1, read on the forward strand.
TCAGTTACGTGTTGAATAGCATTCAAAAGTACCTGCACCAGGGAGGGATATATTTGATATGGTCCACTATTCGGGATCGACTATTTCCCCAGTATCGAGGGACCATAAAGATGAAAAATAATAAGGGTGTGAAGATCTTCAGACGACAGACCAGTGAACCGGAGGAATTTCATTATTTAATGGCCAGAGTGTTGAAAATACCCGTTCGCCCCCTGGGCCGAAAGATGAACAAAATATAATATTGTAGTGGGAATATAAAATTCACAACACACTGATAATATATAATTTAGCTCATATCGTTGTTCAACTCTGGTTAAAATTAGAAAGATGCCATTCCATCTGATCAGCATAATTCGGTTGATGACAGGTAACGGTGCTGCCATCCTCCCAATCCATTTTATCTAACTTTTGGTTCCGGGCTTGCTGAATCCACCGGTGAACCATACCGGGAGAAGCTTGAAAACGAGGAACCACTGAACGGATGCTTCCTCCTGCCCGAATTAGCTGCCGCCATGCTGTTTTTTCCGCTTCATAAACTATTTTTTGTTCATGAATGCAGTATTTCTCATTTTCATGAATACCAATCCCACGTTAGGAACGAATAAAAGTGTTCTGCATGTGGTGGCACTTGTCGTACCCAAACCGTTCCGGAGGTAGTGGCACTGGTGTTATTGCTTGATTTCTATGTGTCTTCACTATTTCAGATGTCGCACTTTATCGAATGATGACCATCTTACGTCTCTTCGCAAAATCCTTTGTTCTTATGGTGTAGAAATAAATTCCGGTGGATACTGAACGGCCTCTGTCATCCTTGCCATTCCAGTAAACCGAATGCCTCCCCGGCATTTGATGTTCATTAATCAAGGTTCGCACCAATTGTCCGGATACGTTGTAAATCCCAAGAAACACCCGGTCACTCCGATTCAACTGATATTCAATGATCGTGGACATGTTAAAAGGATTGGGATAGTTCTGGAATAGTTCTACCTTCTCGGGTACATTCACCCAACCATCCGGTTCCGAATCCAGGGCAGTAACGTCTCCCAACCGGATCAGGTACATATCGGTTCCCGATGGCCATTGTAAACCCACTGCTTTACCGCCAACGATGTACCCACCATCGCTGGTTTGATGAATTGAGTAGGCGGCGTCGTAATCATTCCCGCCGTACAACTCGCTCCACTCCATAATTCCCGTGGCATTCATTTTCGTTATCAACACATCGTAGCTTCCGCTACCAGCTGAGTTCGTTCGGCCTACGGCAATGTAGCCGCCATCGGCGGTCAGGTTGATGGCGGAGAATTTTTCGCTGCCACTGCCTATGTTGTAGCTCTTACGCCACTGTTCATTGCCTCCAGCGCTGAGCTTGAGAAGGAAAGGAATACCCGGGTCACTGCCCGCTTCGTACCAGCCGCCCACGATATAGCCACCATCACCGGTCTGGAGAATAGAGCGTCCTTCCTGATTCCCGTTGTCGCTGCTGCCGTTAAAATCAACTACAGCCAGCCACTGCTGGGCTCCGGTACTGGATGTACCCTGAACAAACACCCGTGTTTCGCTCCCGAAAGAGCCGGTGCTACCCACAAAGGTGTACCCACCGTTGCTGGTCTGGATGACCGCATAGGCATGCTCCAGACTGCTGCCGCCATATACCTGCCCCCATTCTGCCGCCCCATCAGCATTTACCTTCACCAACCAGGCGTCGGTCAGCCCGCTTTGCGACCAGGCTTCGGTGACCCCGGCCAGAATGTAACCCCCATCGGATGTTTTGGCGATGGCTTCGAAGGAGTCATCCTCATTTCCCGGGGTGGTGTTGCCATAAACATAGTGCCATTGCAGATTGCCTGAGGCATCGACCTTGACCAGATAGCCCTGTTCGCCGTAATACTGAGTCTCTACCCATCCGGCAGCCACATATCCACCATCGTTGGCCTGCACTACGCCCAACACTCTGGAAGGGCTGTTATAGGAAGGATAAGGGTCAATTTCGGATGTCCACTGCACGGTGCCGCTGGAATTTGTTTTGACCAGATAAACGTTGGAGTAAGCTCCCGGTGTATCGGCGCTGCGCCGTCCGGCCAGGATGTAACCCCCGTCCGTGGTCTGACGCACACTGTAACATTCTTCAAGATGAGCCTGGTCTCCAATAACTTTGACCCACAAAGCGTGATTCCCCGATGTCTCGCTCCAACCGGACAAATATCCCAGTAAAAGGGTAAGACATACAACTATGATGGAATGGGATTTCATGACGATCTCCTTATGTTGATCATCGTTTTTTGTATGGAAACAAAATCACTCTTTAGCAAAAACGTGTATCTTTTTCCGATAAAATAATTATGGGGAAATTAAATATTTATGATTTATATCATAGCTACTACCAATTTTACTAACTTTCTTCTTTTAATAAAGTGATTTTAAGTTGAATAAACTTCCACACAACAATAAGTGACCAGCTTTTGCTTGGCGTTAGTGGCAAGAATCTCTAAAATGGCGTGAATGATTTGATGGCGTGAAGAAAAGATGGAATCGTTTAAGGCTTATTTTGCCTGTGCCAGGTAGGCACGAACCAGAGAGCGAAAGAGTGTGTTATGCGATCCGTTACCGAGTTTCAGGTGCACCAGTTCGTGCACGATAACTTCCCGGCGGATTTCCGCTGGCTGTCTGGAGAGTTCCGTGTTCAGGGTCAGGCGCCCGCGGGTGGAAACACTGGCCCACTTGCGTTTCATTGGTCGGAGATGGATTTCTCTGAGGCTGTTTTCTACACCAATGCGGTTTGCCCACGCATGAACCTCAGCTACCAGAATGTCCCGCGAAACCGCTTCCTGGAGAGGCTCTTCCGCTGGTTTCGAAATTTTGTTTCTGGTATTTTTCATGGCGTTGCCCTCCTGAGCAAAGTCAGCATCTCGTCGGCCCAGGCGACCACGTCCTTAACATCGGCGGCAATCAATTCCCTGTAAATTAATTTTCTGAGTTCTCGTTCCTGTGCCTCGCTTAACGCCCAATGGGGGAACTCCTTGAATGCTGGCTCCAGAGAAGCTGCTAGATGCTCAGCCTTTCCGGCATCATACGACTTCTGCACCCTGAACCACCAGGCCACAGCAAAAGCTTCGGGAGAAAGATCGCTCTCCTGCCGCTGCGCCTGAGCTTCTCGCAAATCACGGATCAGTTCGGTAAGTTCCTGCAAAGCCTGTTTGCTGTTGATTTGCCGTTCCTCGAAGGCGCGCCGGATGGCTTCGGCTCGCTCACCGATGGGAATCAGGTGGGGCTGTTCCTTACTTCTGGCTTCTACCAGGCGATAAAGCTCCTTCAGAAGATTAAATACTTTCACCGTATCCGGTTTATTTTCATCCACCAATGCCAGAAGAGCTCCTACACCAATTTCATAGGTTTCTTCCGGTTCCTGCACAGTGTTGCTGGAAGTGTGTTTCTGTACAATCTCGGCGGTTTTGCGCAGGAAGGATTTGTCCACCGGCACGTGAGGTTCGTAAGCGCTGCGCAATAGCCGGTACATTTCAACCAGCTTCTGATAATCCTCGAGGAAGGGCCGCAGGAAACGGTCGGGCGAAAGAATTTCGTACACTTCTTCAAGTTCGCGAAAGTAGGTGTAAAACTCCTCCCGGTGCTCTTTGTCCCGAAAGTATTCCAGAACCGCTTCGGCGGCTTTATCCGCATTCTTGCCTGAGGAAAGTGGAAGAAACTCGCGTTGTCCCTGCTCCATTAACTCTGCAAAGCGCTCCTTGAGTACATCGAGCCCTTCCACCACGCCTTCCACATCCTGAGAATCGAAAGCTAAGGCGCGCTCGAGGTTGTCGAAAATCCCCACGAAATCCACAATCAAGCCGCTGGTTTTACGTCGCCCCTGCTCATCTTCATAGGGACGATTGACGCGGGAAATGGCCTGCAGCAACACATGGTCTCGCATGGGCTTATCCAGATACATGCAGTACAGAATTGGTGCATCGTACCCGGCAAGAAGCTTTTCGGTGACAATGAGGATTTGAGGGTTTTCGTCGGGTTTACGGAAGGCCTTGCGGATGGCAGCTTCTTCCTCGTCTCTGAGGTGGTAGCGTCTCAGTTCGGCCGGGTCGTTATGCCCGCGGCTGATAACCACCTGACTCATTTCTGCAGGCAGGTAACGGTCCAGAGCTTCCTTGTAAAGGCCGCAAGCTTCCCGATCCACCGCCACCAGGAAAGCTTTATAACCCATGGGTGCCACATACTGGCGAAAATGATCGGCAACGTAACCGGCAATCATGTACACCCGTTCCCGGTTCTTGAGCATGTTCTTGAGAGTAACGGCACGGTCCAGCACCCGGTTAATTTCCTCGATATCCGCCACACCTTCCAGTTCCGCCGCCGCCCAGAACTCCTGCTCCATCGCCTCGCGATCCACCACCAGGTCGTTTGGTGCCATCTGGTAGTGTAAGGGCACGGTGGTGCCGTCTTCAATGGACTCGCGAATGGAATACTTATCGAGGTAGCCGCGGGGGTCGCCGCCGCCAAAAACCTTGAAGGTGCCTTTGCCGTGAGCGCTGCGGTCGATGGGTGTGCCGGTGAATCCGATGAAGGTGGCGTTGGGTAGTGCGCCCATCAGGTAGTTGCCCAGATCCCCACCGGTGGAGCGGTGGGCTTCATCCACCAGGACAAAGATGTTTGCCCGGGTATTCAAATTCGCATCAGCGTTATCGAACTTGTGAATCATGGAGACGATGAGCCCCCGGGTGTCCTGCCGGAGAAGCCGCCGCAGGTGGCGTTTGCTCCGGACTAAATGCATGCGGCCAAAACCCACTGCCTCCAGATTCTGGAAAAGCTGCTGCTGGAGCTCGTTGCGGTCCACGATCATCAGCACGGTGGGATTCTCGAAACGCGGGTCTTGCAGGAGTCGTTTAGCCACGGTAATCATTGTGTAGGTCTTGCCCGAACCCTGGGTGTGCCAGATGAGACCACGGTGTTTCTCCGGGTCCCGCGAGCGGGCAACCACCTTCTCCGCAGCGCGCATTTGATGCGGCCGCAGAACCGCTTTGGTCAGTTCTCCATCCTTGCGCACAAAGAGGATGTAATCAGTAAGCACCCGGAGCACGCGCCGGGGTGCTACAAAGGTTTTGACCAGAGTCTCAAAATCCGATTGGGAGGTGGTTCCATCCGTCTCTGCCTGTTCTCGCCAGTTGAATAGCGCCTTGCGGGAGGTGTTCCAGGTGGGGCCGTAGAAGAATTTTACCAGGTGGGTGAGGGCAAAAAGCTGAGCCTGTGCCATCAGTTCCGGTCCCTGTTCGTGGTAGCGCCGGATCTGGTCGAAAGCCTCGGCGATGCCTTCGGGCCTGGTCGCAGCCTTGGTCTCCACCACGATAACCGGAATGCCATTAACCAGCAGGACCACATCGGCGCGAATAGCGGTTCGGCCGCTCACAAAGCGGAATTCCTCGGTGACGAGAAAGGTATTTGCTTCGGGATGTTCCACATCGAGCAGGCGAAGGTTGCGTTCCCGGCGCTCGGTTTCCACAAACACCGTTTTGAGCCCCTTGAGATACTCCCAGGCTTCCAAATTGCCCTCGATGTTGGGCCGCACGCCCAGCAGACGGGCAACAATCTCTTCCGCCCTGGTGGGGGAATCCACCACGCCGGGGTTGAGCCGCTGCAATTGCTCGGTGAGCACGGTACGAAGCACGGGGCTGTCCTCGCCGCCGCGGACTCTCAACGCCTCCTCTGGCGATAGATACGTCCATCCCGCCTCTTCGGCATAGCGGAGAAAAGGGTTCTGGACAGTCTTGCGCTCCGTAAAATTACTCATCTTCAGGGTACTCTTCTTGAAAGATACGTTCCACCGACTCGCGGAGCCTCGGAATCTTCTTCTGGACTATGTCCCAGAGAATGTCCTCATCGACTCCAAAGTACTCGTGCACTACGATATCCCTCAGCCCGGCAATTTTGCGCCACTCTACCTCGGGATGACGATTCCTGAGGTCGTCGGGTAGATGCTTCACTGCCTCTCCGATGATGGCCAGATTACGGAGTACGGCATCTACAGTCTTCTCGTCGCTGCGGAAATTTTCAAAGGAAAGCCCCTGTGTGTAGCGTTCGATTTTTGCGCAGCTTTCCCGGATGTCCTCTAAATATAGACGGGGATCACGTAACATGAATCGCCTCCTTCTCCACGTAGGACCGCAAGCGCGGCTTGAGGGCCTTTCGCGTCACCAGATCCACCTTTGTGCCCAGCAAATCCTCCAGGTAAAATTTCAGATCCATGTACTTGTCGAAACTGGCTCGTCCCTCGAACTCGACTAGAAAGTCCAGGTCGCTTCCTGGGTGGGTTTCCCCTCGGGCAGCGGAACCGAAAAGAGCCAGGGACTTTACCCCCAGCTTTTTCAGATCATTCCGATGCTCGCCGAGGATTCTCCGTATTGTATCGCAATCCATGGCGCCCTTCATAATGTCCTCCCATTTTTTTCAAACTGGCCTACAAACCCCCGCGGTAGCCGCACCTTTGCCGTCATCAGGTCATGCAGCAGGGTTTTGAACAGCGCTTCCAGCGCCTGTTTGCGCCCCTCCTCAGCCTCAATCTTCCGGTCCACCGTTTGCAGGATGCGAGCAATTTCGCGCTGTTCGGAGAGAGGGGGGAGGGGGATTAGAATATTTAATAAATCCTTGCGAGGAATCCCCTTGATAGTAGTCCCCCTAATCCTTCCATATATTCTTTTTTGGAGCAAGTTAGATTTGAATAAATAAGCTAAGAATAGCGGAGAAATACCCCCTTTCAGTAGCAAAGCAGTCAGATCTTGACTTATAGCTATATCAAACCTTGCAACTACAGCCTTTCCTACCCCAACTCGTGTTCCAATAATTAATGAACCCTTTGGAGCTATTTTCGATGAAGAATTTTTTAAACCTTGGTCGGTAATTGTTCGCTGAAATTTATTCATAAAAACGTCATCTTCTGAAATGATCGCACTAGTTGTCCAGGGAATATTCCCATTCCAATATTCCGCAATCCTTGTTGAAGGAGTTCCACCACTAAAACTATGCATTACTACCTCCCCCAACCTCACCACCCGCCAGTTGGCGGGAATGGAACCGATCTCAGTTTCCTGCATCTCCACGCGCTCGGCGGCGTCCAACGGTACGGGGCCGTAAGTAAAAAGGTGGCGCGTCAGGCTCTTTTTCAGCTCGCGCAGGGCAGCAATCACACCTTCGGTGGCCTCCTTCGCCCGTTGCACCGTGCGTAGCACATGGGCAATGGCGCGCTGCTCGGGGATGGGGGGGATAGGGATGGGGAGATTCTCCAAATCATGCTTTTGAATGCTGGGCATTGTGGTCTTCGCATACTCACCCGAGAGAGGATGTTGCCGCATAAAATAGTACAAGAAATGGTAATCCAAATCGGACCTTTTCCATTCCAAATAAAATGTTGTATCAGAAGGCCAACAAGGTTGCTCCTCTAACCAAACAGTTCCAGCTGCTCCTTTACGCCCAATTACTAAAGTAGGAAACTCTACAAATGCTCGGTTAGTCCAAGCATAAATCCCGCCTGAACCTATTACAGGAATGTCACCCTGCTCTTGAGGTTTGGCCTTTCCATATATCACTGCTGCCACCTCCACCAATTTCACCACCCGCCACTCTTTGGGCAGCGGACCAAGTTCGGTCATGTGGTAGCCGTGGAGTAACTCTCGGGGTTCAGCATTGCGGGTCTTTGTACCAATCATTCTCCTTTTCCCTCTGTCCGCTTCCTTTTGACCTCTTGCTGGGCTCCTTGAGCCTTTTGTGAGCCCTTTTGCCCCTTTGGTGCCCCTTTGATGCCCTTTTTGCCCATTGGGTTGTTTACTTCTTTTAATGACCAAATTATGTCCAAAATGTCCGATAAATGTCTGTTAGCGCGCCAAAGCATAACGCCTCCCTTTTTTCTGGTCCAGCTTTGTGCAGCCCCTTTTCCATTACCACTGCAGCGGATTTACACAATGTACCTGCAGATATTGTTCAATCCCATTACCCCGTTAACTACGCGTCTAAACAAATGCAAGCATTCGTTGGGGTAAATGGTCGCCAAATATGATCCCCCTTTTCATCCCCGGCAAAGTTTTTCGCCAGAGAATCGCCAAAATCGCCAAGCGAATGCCAATTAATCTCCGGATTTCCCAAGCACATATTTCGTTGCTCTCCCTTTTCCCTGAACCTTTAACAAATTACATTTCATCAAACCTATAAGATCTTGCCGGGCCGTCTCATCTGATACTCCTGTAAGGCGTCTGTAATCGCTATTTGAGATAGTACCATGCTTCTTTACAAACAATACCGCTTTAACCTGTCGCTCGTTCAGTCCCATTTGCCGCAGCCGCTCCAGTGTGTAAGGGTCTTTCAGAAAAACCACCCGGACACCACCCTGCCAGTTGTTGAATTCAGGCTCTGGCAGCCCTTGCTCGCGACAGAGACGAATGATACGTGTGGTGCCAGTGCCCCAGCGCTCGATAATGCCTGCAAAATAGAAAACTTGCGCGATAAGCGAGTTGCGCAGCACCGATGAGTGCGGGCCATAAAGCATCTCCGGTGTCAGAGGAGGAGGAAGTTCACCTGGGCTCCAGATTTCCAGACGGTCCTCTTCCATCCGGATCTGAATGTCAGCTGGATAGGTGTAATCCCGGTGGATAAGTGCGTTCGCTACCGCCTCCCGCAGAGCATCCAACGGATACTCCCAGACCTCTCTACGTTGCAATCCTTCCAGTGAAGGATCTTCGACCCGAATGTCAAATCGAACTTTGAGCACCTGTCGGAAACGTTCCATAGCACCGTCGAGCTGCTGCCAAAGGGTACCCCTGAAGTCGTGACTGTCCAGAATTTCCGTTCCACGAATGATCCCAATTCGTACCTGCGCCAAAGGGAAAAGCCGCTGTGGATGTCTTCCAAAGAGTAAGACTGCTGCATTCTTGAGTCTTCCATCTCCAAAGAGGTCAAGATTCTGCAGTGTTTGCTCAGGGTTTTCAGGGTTGAGAAAAGGCAGCTTAGAGTGTGCCAGTCGTGTGAAGCTGGCAAAGGCTTCGGAGTCAAGTTCATCAAGCCCCCATTCGCTAAGTAAGCCATCCCATGTGCGTCCCGATCGCTTCAGGAGATGCCGAGCCAACTCATCCAAAGTAAAGTCACGATTCGTCGAACCCACTCGGCGGAGATACCGCCCACCATAGGAAACCGGGCCGGTTGCCGGCTCTATCTGAATTTCCAACACCGGATACCCATCCATTTTCACTACCCGTATGGAAGGTGTAATGCCCAGGCGGGCGATGATGAGGTTTGCTATCCGCTGGATTTCCTGGTCATCCACCATGGTACCCACGATTTCACCATCATCACGGATGCCGACGAGAAGCGTCCCGCCCCGGGTATTGGCAAAAGCTGTCAAATCCTCAAGGGCCCGATCAGTCCACTGGCGCTTAAACTCCAGAGTTTCGCTCTCTTGCTTGTTTATTTTAGGCATTCCGACCTCCCGCCATTTGCTCATTCAGCAAGCCCTAAGATCTTCAGTATCTCATTCATCTCCCTATCTGCTCTGGCGCGCTCTTCTTCGGCCTCGCGCAAGAGGACTACCGCATCCTCCAGAGGCATGACCTCCTCCACATCGTTGGTGGCTACGTAGCGGCTCGGCGAAAGGTTGTAGTCGTTGCGTGCCGCTTCTTCCTGAGTGATGATTGCCGACAGCCCCTCCTCGGCCTGCCATTCCTGATAGAGTCGGGCGATGGTCTCGATGTGCTCCTCGGTCAGGTAGTTTTTGGGGCGCCCCTTGGCAAAAAGCTTACTGGCGTTGATGAGCAGGAGCTCGCCCGGATGCCGCTTCTTGCGGTTAATTACAATAATGATGCCCGGCGCCGTGGTGTTGTAAAACAGGTTCTCCGGAAGAAGGAGAACGGCTTCGATGAGGTCTGCCTCCACGAAGGCTTTACGGATGTCGCGCTCGCGGTTACTGCCCTGGTTGCCGCTTCCGCGGCTGACTGCGCCCGTGTCCAGCACCACCGCCATGCGACCTGCATCATCGAGCGAGGCCAGCATGTGCTGCAGCCAGCCCCAATCCGCAGTGGAAGCAGGCGGAATGCCTAAGCGGAAGCGTTCGTAGGGATCGTTCTCGTACACCTCGACCGGAAAGTCCTGGTTCCACATGGGATTGGCTGTAACCAGATGGAAGCGCCTCGGACGTCCGGCGGCATCCCGGAAAGCAGGGTTGCGCATGGTGTCGCCCAAACGGATTTCGGCCTCCATGTCGTGGATAACGGCGTTCATGCGCGCCATGGCAAAGGTAGCCGGATTAATCTCCTGCCCGAAAAGTCGCAGTGGGGCGTGTTCCGGTGGCAAGCGACGATGACCGTTTTGCTGCGTACCATGGGTTTCCAGCAGGCGCAGGTGGCACTTGATGAGCAGGCCGCCGGAACCACAGGTGGGGTCGTAAACAGTCATGCCGGGCTGGGGCTCCAGGATGCGAGCCATGAGCACGGCCACCTCGCGTGGGGTGTAAAACTCACCGGCACTTTGTCCCTGCCCCTCGGCGAACTTCCGCAGCAGGTACTCGTAAGCTCGCCCGAGGATGTCCGGCTCAACGTCTTGCAGTCCCAGCCGATGGCGGGAGAGCACATCCACCAGATTCGACAGGTACTCATCGGGCACGATGCGTTGTCCGGCGGTGGTAGCGTTGAAATCCACAAGATCGATCACCCCTTGCAGGCGCGGGTTTTCGCGAGCTACCGCGCGCACCGCATCGGTCAGATACTGACCAAGCCCCGTTGTTTGCTTACTGAGATTGGGCCAGCGCGCTTTTTCGGGGATGTAGAAGCGCACCGAGCCACCGCCCCGGGCGATGATGCCGCGCTCGCGCTCATCCTCCACAATGCGCTCTGCAACATCCCGGCTGCCGTATTCCTCGGTTAGACGGGTAAGCTCATCCTCAAAAACATCAGATAGCCGTTTTAAAAAGATTAGCGGCAGGATGTAGTCTTTGAACTTCGGTGCATCCACCGGCCCGCGAATGGCACAGGCCGCATCCCACAACCACGTTTCCAGGGTAGAAATGTCCAGTTGTGCTGGCATGTATTACGTCTCTCCTTTTATTCTCTGCTTTTCAGAATACGAAATATTTTATCAGCAGGGCTGCTTTATCGTTACAGGACATAGTAATTAAGTGAATTGGGTTGAAATTTACAAAAGATTCTTGCACAGCAATGCTTCGTCCGCCGAACGTAATTTTAAACTTATTGCATTTTTTTAAAATTTACGAAATCCTTAGACGGAAATCATCCAGAGAATTCCTTTCCTACGCGTTTTTAATTGCTCTTTAAAAAATGGGTGAATGCTTCTGCTGGGGCTACTCCCTCTCCCTTTTCGTAACTCCCCCTGTATCTCTGTAAAATTATCTTTCCTGTGGTTTCTCGGAAAATTCTTCTTCCAGGGCTTCTTTAATTAATTCCCAGAAGCTCTGGCGGCGGGATTGTGGCTCTGTGGCAGGTATTTTTTCCGGCGCCGATGGTGCCTCGCTGGCCAGTTTTTGCAGGCTGCGCGCCAGCTCCTGCGGACTGCGCACAATCTGGCGCGGACGTGCCAGAAAACGATGAAACAATCCTGCCTGGGGCTGTCCCTCTGGAAACTTCTCCAGCGATTTTAAATAAAGCCGATGCCGATGTTCCAGCAAAGAAGCTCCCAGATTTTCTGTTTTAAACTGAACCTGAATGGAGTACATACCCATGCGATTGGCAACGGCAATTTCAGGAACCTGAGTATTGCTCACCAGAATGGCTTCATTTGCGGAGGTCTTCGTTTTCTCCAGAATCTTACGAAAAATAGCTTCCAGCGTTTCCGGATCGTTCACGTTAAATCCCGCCTCAGCATGGCGGAAATACAATCGCAGAGAATACCGCTGCAGTGCCTCTTTTAACGAAAAAGCATCCCGGGCAAAAAGCACATTTCGATAATAATAACCGGTGGTGCTTATTAATTCTTTCATCCCCGGAATTAGACGCACAAAATAGTGGTAATACCGCGTGCTGAATATTTTAATTTCCTGCTGGAACCGCTGAAAATCACTTTTCGATAAAAACTGTTGGGCAATTTTGAGGTATGGCTGCCGAACCGTCCGGGTGTGGGCAAGCTTTTCCCGCAAACGTAACACGCTCTCGAAATCGCGAAATTCTTTCTTCCGCCGCAGGTAGAACCAGAGTAGTTCGTAAAATTTAAAACGGAGGGTTTCATCGTCCAGTAAAACCCCTTCCAGCTTATATATAACCGTTTTAAACATGATGCCTACCTGCTATATGTTAAGATGGGTTTTCATCTTTTATTTCTGAAACAATGGCATTGCTTTCTGAAGTTCGGGATATTGTTCCATCACCTTCAGAGCCATTTGCAGGGCTTCTTCAATATAGGGCAGAAAATCGGGGTTGTCCAGATTTTTGTAGGCGCGCACGAAGGAACCGGCATCATGGAGTTTGCGCTGAACGATGGTGTAATCCACTCGCTTCCGATATTCCTCCGGCTGGTAGAGCTGGGGAAGAATGGGGTGTTTTCGGTAAAATTCATCCAGCAGGTGTCGCCGGAAATCGGTGGGCAGGTCGATGTAGGAATCGAAAGCCAGCGATACGATGTCGTAAATGTAGGTACCACTGCGGGCATCCTGAAAATCGATGATCTGAAATGGCTCCCGGGGATTTTCGGCATCAAAAAAGATGTTGCTGGTTTGAAAATCCCGATGTACAAATACGGGGTGGTGTTCTTCCAGATATTGGGAGATGTGCTGGCGGAGTTCCTGGAACAGGTGCTCTTCGGCAGGGGTCATCTCCGGTTTCAGGTAACTGCCCAGTAAGTATTTACGAATGTGCAGGTCGAATTCGTAAAAATACTTCTCCCGGTCGAAATACCGCTGGAAAGCAGGGCAGTGCGCTTCGAAAGTGGCGCGTTTTTGCAAATCGATTAAAAATTCGATGAGCGCGGGATAGATGCGAGGAATTTCTTCCGGATGTCGATTGAGGTATTTGTCCAGGGTTTCGCCCCGGGCAGGTTCCACGAATATCCAGCCTTCCGCCCGGTTCACCTCGTATATTATGGGGTGAGCAATGTGGAAGCGACGCAAATAGTAGCTGATATTCACATAATCGTCGGCTGTGTGGGGCAGGGTGTGGGGGATGTACATCAGCACCACATCCGGGCGGGGGAAGTAGGTTGTGCCGTTGAAATTTAATAAATAATACTTGCGGGGAGAGGCACCTCCCGCCAGGGGAGTCACGGTAAAATTATCGGTTCGTAAGAACTGTGCCAGTTTCTCTTTTAGTTCGTCCATAGTGCGGGAATTTAACGAATTTTCGGTGAATTTCATAGCGAGAAAAAATCGCCCCGCCCGGAATTTAGGCACTGCAGGGGGTGGATGTTAAATCACCAGAATTCCGTTGCGCTGATGGCGCATCAGGTTCATGGTGAGGCAGGAGTGCACAGGCAGAATCAGGAGGAGGTCGCCGATTTTTATGTGCGGTATGTATTCCTCTGGAACGGAGATGACCCCATGCTCCTGGGAAAGGGATTGCAGGAAAAAATCCGGACGTAGTCGGCTCCATCCCTTTCCCTCCGGAAATACCACAAGACCAAAAGCGGGCTGGTCGTTGAGGGTGAGGAATTCCCTTGATAAATGAACTGCTCCACCGTGCACCACTACCTGGTGGCGGTGAGGATAAACCGCCACCACCGGAGCAGCCAGGGCTACGGCAATATTTTCCTCCCGGCAGCTTCCAATCTGCCACTGCATCAGGTCATAAAACACGAAGTTGCCGGGACGAATTTCATCCACCCCGGAAAAATCTTCTGCCAGGCTACAGGTGGGGGTATCCCCCACCGAAATTTCTACCTTCTCTATTCCAGCCTCTTGCAGGGCAGAACGTACCGCTTGCATCCGGTGCACGCTTTCCTGGTGAATTGCAAGCACCTCCTCCCGGGATCGCGCCCGGTAACTGTGTCCCGCATGAGTTAGAATTCCCCGAAACTGCAAAAGGGGTTGCTCCCGAACGAAACGTGCCAGTTGCTGCACCGCTTCCACCTCCTGCCAGTAAATTCCACTGCGGCTATATCCCACATCGATTTCAATCCACACCTGGAGGGAATGGGTCAGGTGCCGGGCTAACTGCCGAACCGCTTCCCGGGATTCTACCAGAACATGCAGGGTAACCCTGGCGGCCAACTGGTCAATTTCTCGCACCGCTCGCACATTTACCGGAAAAGCAATGGAAATATCCTCCCAACCATTCACCGCAAAGAATTGCGCCATATTTACTGAAGAAACCGTGATGTGGCGGATACCCGCTTCCCGGAACCATTCTGCCACCACCAGGGATTGGTGGGTTTTAAAATGAGGCCGAAAGCGAACACCGTTTTGTCGCGCTTTCAGTGCCATGCGCCGGATGTTTTCTTCCGCTCGCTGGCGATGAATGAGCAGGGTGGGGTGAACAATCGTTTCGAACATGGGTACTCTCGTTTCTCATTTCATTCAAATAAAAAACCCGCTCACTTTATGACAAAGAAAGCGGGTTGTTCGTACGCAAACGACACGGATTAGTGAGTGTGTCCGCCTACTCCGTGAGCATGCCCATGAGCCAGCTCCTCCGGAGTTGCATCGCGCACATCCACTAATTCCACTTCAAAAATCAGTTTTTTACCCGCCAGCGGATGGTTGAAATCGATGGTAATATCATCCCCCTCAATCTGGCTGATCACGAATGGCAGTTGTTTGCCATCGCCCATGTTGGCAACAAATCCCATTCCAACTTCCAGTTCGGTATCCGGTGGGAAGTCGCCCCGCTTCACCGTCTGAACCGCTTCCTGCTGATATTGGCCATAAGCGTCGTCGGCTTCCAGCTCGATGGTTTTTTTACTGCCAATCAGCATCTCGCTGATGGCTTCTTCCAGCCTGGGTAAAATCTGTCCCCGCCCGCTAATAAATGCGTACGGCTGATCTTCGGTGGTCGCATCCACCACATTTCCCTCGGTATCCATTACCTTGAAATGAATGGTCACAACCTGATTTGGTTTAATTGACATATGAACTCCTCGCTTTATGAATAAGGTTTATAAAAATTTAAAATTAAGATTAATTTAAACGAACCTCATGTTATGGTTGGTTACAAATTTATTGCAAAATACAAAATCTCCCTGGAAAATGCTATTAAAATTTTACATTGAATAATAAATTATATGAAGAAAGATAATTTTCCAGGAAACAGATGCATTTCAGGAAAACAATTATTATTTTACAAAAAATTACACGGGGGTGCAGAATGTTCCGGCTGTTCTGGATAGGCCTGGGAGGATTTCTGGGTGCGGTATCTCGTTACGCGGTAAGCGGATGGGCCTATCGCATGGTTGGGAGTACCTGGTTCCCTTACGGTACTCTAACGGTGAATGTGCTGGGCTGTTTGTTGATTGGTTTTTTAAGTGGCATGGCGGAAGGGCGTCATTTACTCTCGCCGGATATGCGCGCGATGCTTCTCATTGGCTTCTTAGGAAGTTTTACCACTTTTTCCACTTTCGGATACGAAACATTTACCCTGGCCAGAGATGGAGAATTCTGGGTGGGATTTTTAAACGTGGGAGTTCATTTGTTATTGGGATTGGTGGGAGTCTGGCTGGGATTTTCGCTTTCCCGGTTGCTGTAATTAGGTAAGAATGGAAATTAAACCAGCGGGTGGAATTATGGTACTGCCGGAAGAAGGACATCTGTTACGCATTTTTATAGGGGAGGACGACCGGTGTGAGGGGATGCCGCTGTACGAATGGATTGTGCGTAAGGCGCGGGAAAATGGACTGGCCGGGTGTACTGTGCTGCGGGGGATAGAAGGATTTGGCGCCCATAGCCGTGTGCACACCAGCAAATTCTTGCGCCTGTCCGAGGATTTGCCCATCATCATCGAAATTGTGGATCGTATTGAGAAAATCGAAGCGTTTTTACCGGTGATTGACCATGCGATCCAGGAAGGATTGGCTACCATCGAAAAGGTACATATTCGTTTTTATCGCAGTGGGAAATAACCTTTGCCTGCTCCGACAATGAAAATGCTCTCGCCGGGGCATAGTTCGGGAAATTGATCTTTTTTCGTCATAAACCAAAAAAGCTGGAGGTAATTATGAAGGTTTGGCGTTTAATTGTAGTGGTGATATTTTCCCTCTTTCTGGAGAATGCCCTGGCTCTGGGGTTTCATTTCGGGCTCCATGGAGGAAAAGATCTTTATTCCATCTCGTCCATGGATAAAGGTTTTCAGTTGGCAGATTTAACGGAGGCACGGGTGGAGCGCGAAGGGTTCAGTAATCCCTGGCTGGCGGGCGTGGATCTGGAATTTGATATGCTGCTGGGATTTAAAATCGAAGCCAGTGCCGAGGCAGCTTACCGGAGCTACAAAGTGATTTACACCCGTAATGATCCTCAACTTACCGATCCTCTTCATAAACTGGTGAGTGAATATGATGTGCAATTTATACGCGCCGGTTTAACAGGATCTGCCAAAATAAACCTTCTACCTTTACCGGTGGTACAAGTGTATGCTGGGGCAGGCGCCGGATTACACTTGACGGCGCCGCTGGTATCCGACAAATTTATTATGGGAACATTAATGGACAAAGCGGCTGAGCTGGATCCCTCGAAAGATGTGAAGGTGAAATCTCGCCTGGGTGGGCATCTTCTGGTGGGTGTGAATGTTCATCCGCCCATGTTCCCCCTTCGGTTTGCGCTGGAGGGTAAATACTTTTTCCTCCCTTCGGGCGATTATGAAGAACCCAGCAAATTTGCCAATGTTGTGCTGAAAATTTTCTTCTAAAACCACAGCCCGTTTTAACCTGAGGGTAGAATGAACCTCCAGCCGGAGCAATTGGCGGTTGCTCCGGCTGGAATGGTGGTTTGTGGTACTTTTTTGGCATTATCCGAGAATAACTTTCTTAAAAATCCTGTAATGAAATAACAGATTGCATTTTTTAAGAACAGTGTTTTTTTTCGAAAATCCCTTACCGGACGAGACCGCCCCGTTTAAATAATTCCCTGCTCTTTTAACCAAATCCAACCTTCCACGGATTTAAAGAACATTTCATGCTGGAAAGGTTGGGATTTTGTAGGAAAGATCTTAAAAAAATCTTCAAGGGTTGATCGGTTTTAAAGTAATTCTGATTAAATTAAAGGCATTGTAAATTTTTATGTTGAAATTTTGAGGAAAAATGATTAGGGTATCTCCTGAAGATAAGAAAAGATAGGAGGAGATACCCATGCCATCGCTTGTGGTAACTAAATTTAAGTTTTCTGATTTTTTGAATCAACTGTTTGATAATCTTAAAGTTCGCAGAATGCTGTGCAAAAAATTTATAGCAATGTTAAAAGAAGAATTAGAGAAAGCATTGATTGAATTTCGGGACAAGGAGGTCATTGGTACGCCCCGTTATTCTTGGGGGAATATTTGGAAGCGTTGGGGCTATCGGTATCGTAAATGGATAGAGACTCCAATAGGTTATTTAGAGCATGTACGGATTCCTCGTGTTCGCAACGCCCATCATGAGATTCGTCTTTTTACGGATCAGTACGTGAAACGTTTTTCGATAATGAAAGAGGCGATGTTAGAGATGTATGTGAGCGGAATGAGCACCCGTCATGTAAGTATTTTAAGTAAGAAATTATTTTCGATAGGTTTGTCTGCCAACGCCATTAGTCATTTAAAAGATTTTGTGGAAGAACAATTAAAAAAGATGCGTGAGAGTCGCATAGAGATGGCTATTAAAGCTCTGGTTGTGGATGGAATCCATGGGAATTATCGTTTATCGGGTCAAAAAGGTTTATGTCTTGTAGCTTTTGGTATAGATGAGAATGGCGAGGCTCATTTATTGGATTGGCATGCGTGTGACTCAGAAAGTAGGCCTAAATGGCGCAAACTATTTCGTCGATTACGTAACCGGGGATTACAGCAGGTAGAGTTGTTAGTCAGTGATAATGCAAAGGGAGCCGTTGGGGCTTATCGTGATGTTTGGAGAGATTCAGGAAAGCATCAATTGTGCTTATGGCATTTTCAGCCCACAGGGTCCTGAGGAAAAGAGTTATCTCGAAAGCTCCAGGATCGTAACTGGACGAATGAAAAAAATTTTTCTAAACAATACTGGGAAATTTTTGCTGCCAATGATAAAGAGGAGTGTGAAAAACGTGCGGAACGTTTTATCCAGGATTGGAAACGTGAAACAAAAATGATTAAGACCTTTACCCGAAACTGGGATCGTTTGACCCCTCATCTGGACTATCCAGCACAATGGATACATCGAATTAGAACGGTGAACTTGGTTGAGAATTTCTTCTCACAACTATGAGATTTTATCGGGCGATTTCCTGGTTGGTTGAATGAAAACCATATCGATCCACTTGTAGCGCTTTATGTAAAGTCAAAAAAGGTCTTTGAAATAAACAAATCTGAGTTTTATAGGCAGGAGATGCCCATGTACCTCATAAATTTCAACACAATTACTTGACAATGTCCTTCATTTCAACCTCCTAAATATTATTATTTAATATAAATTAATTTAATTAAATTAGAATAATAAAAACTTTTTCCATTATTAAGTTTAGCAACACAATAATATGTTCCCGAGCTAATATATTGTTTATGTTGGTTTTGTGCTTCCCAGTGGAATGAATGCATCCCTTCGTTTAAAAATCCAAGATTAATTTTACTTATTGATTGTCCAATTAAATTATATATATAAATTGTTGTATTTCCAGAAAAAGGTATTCGAATTTGAAATGTTGTTTTATAATTAAATGGATTAGGAAAATTTCTTAATAAA
>JALXCH010000116.1 GCA_026991005.1 Calditrichia bacterium
CCCCCACATCGATACAGGGAGAATCCGAGCGAAGCCGAAAATTAGCGTTGGCGACATCCACAAATCCGGGATCTTTACTAAAGGAATGTTCACCTTGAGAGAGAAGACGGAACCAGTTGCCATTAGCACCAATATCGGAATACCCCAGAGCAACTTCGTTTGATCCCATATTCCAGAGGCAGAATTCGCCGTAACCGGAGTAATTCCCCGTCCAGCAGTTGTAATCAAAAGTGACATTGGAGATCGGTCCCACAGTAATAATTCCCCGATTTTGCGCACCATATCCGATGCAATTCCGCACTTGCACATCTGAGACGGGACGGTTGGGATTATCTGATCCGTCGATCCAGAAATAATGTTCGCTTCCCACCATGGTACAATTAAACACCTTCACCCGGGAGGCTCCTTCGTAGATGTTAAAATCATTCCCAGCATTGCGATAGCTTACACAGCGTACATAGCGCACCTGGGAGGCGTAGGAATTCAACCCAAAGCCATCTTCCCCGTTCTCCAGCGAATAGCAGGATTCGAAACGGATGTTTTCGGTCCCTTCATTTTCTCCCCCGGTATCGAATCCGTCCCGGGCGTTGGAGCGAGCAATGCAATCTTTCACCAAATAGTTTGCTCCTTCCAGAAAAACAAACCCCTGAGCCAGACCACCACCCCCTCCCCCGTTGTGGTCGGCAATACATCCCTGCACCACCACATCCTGGTTCCGATAGAAATAAAATCCCGCATATCCTTCTCCCGCAAACGACGCCTGACAATTTTCCAGTTTGACATCGCTGCTAAACTCCACCGCAAACCCCGAAAGAACGGTATTCAGGGTACGGCAATTTCGCAGAACCACATGCCGGCTGGCTGCTTTTTCCCCCATAACCCAGATGCCCCGCTGCCGACTGTTACGCACCAGAAATCCATCCACCACAATCCAATTTCGGCAAATAATATTGATTAATCCTTCCCAATTGGCTGGATTTAAATTTCCTCCTTCAATCACCGCCCCTTCGGGAGTTACACTTTTGAGAACAATGGGAGCCTCCGGTTTACCGCTGCGGGGAAACGAAATGATTTCCTCATATATTCCGTCTTCCACCCAAACCGTATCGCCGGGCAGAGCCTTTTGTAACGCGTGCCCAATGGTACGGAAAGGCGCCTGGGCATTTCCGGGATTGGCATCATCTCCGCGGGGAGAGACATAATAATACTTCTCCGGAAGTAAGGATGCTTTATTCGTCTGGCATCCCACCAGCAAAAGTCCCAGCATCCCCACCATTCCCCATCGAACAATGAAATGAATGGTTCTCATATTATTCTCCTCCTTCATTCATCGACCGACTTCATCCCACCCCATTACCTTCCGATACACATTTTCGATACGACGCATCCGCGTGGTAAAGTCGTGATGTTCCTCCACAAAACGGCGTGCCCGGCGGATTAGCTTTTTCCGCAATAATCCATCCTTCCCCACCCGCAGCAGCGCCTCCCGGATGGCTTCAGGTTGCCCGGTGGGGATGATTAAGCCTGTTTCCTCATTCCGTACCAGCCAGCCAACTCCTCCCACATCTGTGGCAATCACCAGTGTTTCCAAAGACATGGCTTCCAGAATCGTGTTGGGAAGTCCCTCTTTTAAAGAAGGATTTACAAACACATCCACATGGTTAAAAAACCAGCGGGGATCCACATGTCCTAAAAATTTCACCCTGGTCGTCAAATTTAAAGAGTGCACCAGCGCCTCCAGCTCCGGGCGGGTGGGTCCTTCGCCCGCTATCAGAAGTTGATTAAAAGGAGATGGCGAAGGAAGTTGGGCAAATGCACGAATCAAATCCTCCACCCGTTTCTCCCGGCTCAAGCGCCCAATGTAACCAACGGTAAAGGGAGCGGAATCCCGTACCGATTGTTGGCGCACAAACTGGCGGGTATCAATCGCATTCCAGATAAGCGCCATTTTGGTGGCGGGTACCCGAATGCGGCGTAGCGCTTGAATAATATCGGGACTAACCGCTATGATGTAATCGAAAAAATACAGGGGTAATTTACCGAGCTGATAATACAGGCGTTCCCGCAGGGTTTGCATCACCGTCCAGCCGTGCACGGTGGTTACCAGCTTCAATCCCGGAATCCCACGGCGAATTAACCAACCCCACCAATCGGATTTGTACCCGTGGGTGTGCAGAATATCCACCTTCCATTCCCGTACCAGCCGTGCCACCTGCGCCAGCGCCGAGCGATCCAGCTGGCTTCCCTCTTCCACCACAAAAAAATGCTCCAGACCCAACTCCTGCGCTTTACGAGCAATGGCAAACTCCGGATC
>JALXCH010000117.1 GCA_026991005.1 Calditrichia bacterium
GGAAGGAATCCCGCACGAAAAAAAGTGACGATCTTTTCGATATCATTGATGTGCAAACGCTGGGTAAAAACGAAGTGACCAACCAGTTAAGCTGGTTTTACCGGCGAGATAAAAAGCGGATTTATTTCGATTTCATTCATTCCCCCCGGCGGGGCATCTTCCAGCTTTACCGCGGGTTTCTCCGCTCCGGGCGGGATGACCTGCGCCGTTTTACCAACCAGCCCATCGACAATTCCCGCATGTTCGAAAAATATCAGGGACTGGAGAAATTCTCGCTCATCTCTTATCCCTCTTACGGGCACACGTTGTTACGCAAGAAATTGCCAAAGGTGGTGCTGACCATTGACAAAGATCTCTACCTCTTCGCCCATCAACCGTACGATCCGCCTACAAAAATTACCAGTCCCGGGCTGCTGTATGCAGACATTGTGGGGAAATTCTCTCCGGACGACCGTTCCATTGTCTTTTCGCGGGAAGGAGGCGACCGGTGTAACATCTTTCGGGTGGATTGGACACCGGAAGGCGGCTGGGGCGAACCCTATCCCATTGTGCAGAGCAGTGGAATCGACATCTCTCCGGAGTGGTCTGCTGATGGGAGCAAAATCGCCTATTATTCCGACGAAGGGCATCCCCGGGTATTCAGCATCTGGTTGTACGATGTTGCCACGGGTAAAACCCGGGAGCTCATCAAGAACGTGCGGCGCAACAACGACCGCCACAAAGGACCCAACTGGGTGGATAGCCGGGGACTGCTTTACGTGAAAATTAGTTTGAGCAACCGCACGCCCATCATGTATTACGATTTGCAAACGGGCCAGGAAATTATGCTGAATACCAACACCGCCAGCAACGAAGACCTGGATGTCCTCCCCCGGGACAATGGAGAATATCTGGTGGCATTTACTTCCCGGGGAGACATTAACACCGGGGACGATCTGATCTGGACAAAGGTTTACCTGATGACAATCAAAATTCAACCATAAAGGAACGAGGTTTCTCATGAGACGCGTGCTCCTGATTTTAATTTTGCTTACTGGAGCTTCCCTCTGGGCACAGAGCATTTCGCTCTCCCAATCCCGATGGGTGAACCCCACTTTTCCCCTCACGGTTACCGGAAGCTATTCCCTTGCGGCTGGCGATAGCCTGCTTGCCATTGAGTGGAAAGAAAAAAATGCTTCCGACTGGACACAGGTGGCTGTGGTGGATACGGCACACCACACCTTTCAGCAAACCATCAGCAGTTCGCCGGGTGAGGGAATTTTTGAGTATCTCTTTCGCTTAACCTCGAAGAAAAATACCACCGGGGTAACCGCCAGTATGAAGATTATCCTGGACCTGACCTCGCCTTTTGTGTCGAAATGGCAGGCGGCACCGGATTACATCAGCTTTGCCAATGCGCTGGTGACCGTTTCAATTAAATTTTCCGAACCGGTGAGCGATTCGGGCTCCGTTATGCGGCTGGTTTCCGTGGATGGCCAGCACTCGATTCTGTTGAGTCCCACCCTGGTGGGAGACGATTCCCTCACGGTAAACATCCACCGCTCCCTCTTCTCCGATGGGAACGTCTGGAAGGGGAAACCGGCACTCCACATCGGGGGATATCGCGACACCTTGAACAATGTGATGGATTCCCTGACGCTGCATCCTTTTGCGGTGGATCTGCTTCCTCCGGCGGCACCGCAGATTACCGGAAATTACCCGGCCATTGTTAGTGAGGAGGTACTTTCGGTTAGCGGAAAAAAGGAGAAGAAAGCCCGGTTGTTTGTACAGGATTCGTTGCGCGAGGAATTCACCGGGCAGGAAAATTGGACGGTGGATCTTCCCGTACCACAGGATACCCTCTACCAGTTCCGCTTTTATCAGGTGGATTCACTGGGGAATCCCGGAGATACCACCGTGTTCATGGTGCTGGCAGACCACCAGCCACCGCAACTTCTGATGACGCCGGTTTTACTCCTGAAATATTCCAGTTCCGGCAGCCAATACGCGGAACTGACTCTGAATTTTTCCGAGAATGTGCTGCTCACCTCGTTAAGTAGCATCAAGCTGAAAGGGGCTACGGGAGAGCAGATTACCCTATCCGGGTCGCCACTGGGTTCTCCCGCCGCAATCCAGGTACTTTCGATTCATTCTTCCTCTGCCCTGAATACCATTCGCCAGTGGATTGAGCAGCAAACGGCCGTCACCCTCTCGATTGAGGCGCAAACGGTGCAGGATATGGCCGGGAATCGCAATGCCGAGGCAATCGAGAGCCCGGTACTGGTGCAGGTGCAAAATCTGGTGGCGGCATTTACCCCGCTGGATCCCTACTT
>JALXCH010000118.1 GCA_026991005.1 Calditrichia bacterium
CCCATCTGGTACTGTTGTTCCAGCTGCTGGACTTCTTTGTATGCTTTTTCAATGATTTCTTCTTTGTTTTCCGGGATCACCACATCATCCAGCCCGATGCTCAAACCGCCCAGGGTAGCATAACGGAAGCCCATCTCTTTCAGCCGATCCAGGAATTCCACCGTACGCAGGTTTCCGATTTTCTTGAGCACTTCGGCTACCAGACGTTCCAGAGCCTTTTTGGTCATCACCTGATTGATGAATCCCATTTCCGGAGGCACAATGCTGTTAAACAGCACCCGTCCCACCGTCGTATCGATAATTTCACCATTCACCCGCACCTTGACGCGAGCGTGCAAATCCACCTTTCCATTATCCAGAGCAATAAGCACCTCATCCGGGGAAGAGAAGATCATCCCCTCACCTTTCACTCCGGCCTTATCCTTGGTGATGTAATAGCTTCCCAGCACCATATCCTGGGAAGGAATAGCCAGCGGTCGTCCGTTTGCCGGAGAGAGGATGTTGTGAGAAGAAAGCATGAGCAGTCGCGCTTCCATCTGAGCTTCGAAGGAAAGGGGAACATGCACGGCCATCTGGTCGCCGTCGAAGTCGGCATTGAAGGCGGCACACACCAGCGGATGAATCTCGATGGCCTTGCCTTCGATCAGTACCGGTTGAAATGCCTGAATACCCAGGCGGTGCAGTGTAGGTGCCCGGTTCAACAGCACCGGATGATCTTTGATGATTTCTTCCAGCACTTCGAACACCACGGCTTCGCGCTTTTCCACCACCCGTTTGGCACTCTTTACCGTCTTCACTACTTTGCGATCCTGCAACTTCCGGATAATGAACGGTTTAAACAGCTCTACCGCCATTTCCTTGGGTAAACCGCATTCGTACAATTTCAGTTTGGGACCTACCACAATCACCGAACGGCCGGAGTAATCCACCCGTTTTCCCAGAAGGTTCAAACGGAAACGTCCCTGTTTGCCGCGCAGCATATCGGAAAGGGATTTCAAGGGGCGGTTCCCATCGCTGCGCACCGCCGTGGTGCGTTTGGTATTGTCGAACAGCGCATCCACCGCTTCCTGCAGCATGCGCTTTTCGTTACGCAGAATCACTTCCGGTGCTTTAATTTCAATCAGCTTTTTCAGGCGGTTGTTCCGGATGATGACCCGACGATAGAGGTCGTTCAAATCGCTGGTGGCAAACCGGCCGCCTTCCAGCGGAACCAGCGGGCGCAATTCCGGTGGAATAACCGGAATTACATCCATCACCATCCATTCGGGACGATTCTTTAATTCGCCATTCTGCCGGGTGCGGAAAGCTTCCACCACTTTCAACCGTTTTAGTGCTTCCTGCTTCTTCTGCTTGGATTTTTCCGTTTTCAGAACCATCCGCAACTCTTCGGATAGTTCATCCACATCAATCCGGCGCAGCATCTCGCGAATAGCCTCGCCGCCCATCCCGGCAATAAATTTATCCGGATCATCATCGGGTAAATTACGCTCTTCCGGAGACAAACCTTCGATGACGTTCAGGTACTCTTCTTCCGTTAGAACATCACTTGCCTTATAATTAGTCCGCCCCGGTTGAATCACCACATACGCTTCGTAGTAGATAATCTTTTCCAGATCTTTGGGAGAGATGTTCAGCAAATATCCGATTTTGGAAGGTGTGGAGCGGAAATACCAGATGTGCACCACCGGAACAGCCAGGCTAATATGCCCCATACGCTCGCGGCGTACGGCTTTGGTGGTCACCTCCACACCGCAACGGTCGCAGATAATTCCTTTATAACGAATCCGTTTATATTTTCCGCAATGGCATTCCCAATCTTTCACCGGTCCGAAAATCCGTTCACAAAAAAGCCCATCTTTTTCGGGTTTGAAGGAACGGTAATTAATCGTTTCCGGTTTGGTGACTTCTCCGTAACTGTGTTCCAGAATGGTATTGGGAGAAGCCAAACCAATGGAAATTTTGGAAATCTGGCCCTTTTTCGGATAGGGCTCAACCATCATTCTGCTACCAAGGTCTAATCTATTCATAAATAAGCTACCCTTTTTTGTTGAAGTAAAAAAAGTCGTTCCCCACGTAACGGGGGAACAACTTTTTATTCAACCTTTACATCCAGGCCCAGTCCCTGAAGCTCCTTCACCAATACGTTGAAGGACTCGGGACGTCCCGGTTCCGGCAGGTTGTCGCCTTTAACGATGGCTTCGTACACTTTGGTGCGTCCCTGGACGTCGTCGCTCTTGTAGGTGAGGATTTCCTGAAGCGTATGAGCGGCACCGTAGGCTTCCAGAGCCCACACCTCCATTTCGCCGAAAC
>JALXCH010000119.1 GCA_026991005.1 Calditrichia bacterium
GCCTGGATGAGCTGGCGGCGGGACTGCGCCAGACGTTGCCGTAACATTTCAAAATGCTCGATGAGAAAGGCAATTTCGTCTGCCCGGTGCAGAGAAGGGGCAATCTCCAGACTGCGATCGGATTCCAGATCAATTTTGTCCATGGCTTCCACCAGTTGTTCCAGCGATTGCACCAGCCGCCCGATCAAATAGGACACCACCAGAAGGGTGGCGCTAATAACCAGGGTAGTGACGCTGAGGAGTAAAAAGAACAGATGGCGAATTTCTGCCCGGGTTTTTTCCGCATCGAAAGCCATCCGCAGAATTCCCCAGCGTTTCCCGGCAATTTGCAGCGGAAGTCCCGTTTCAATCACCCAGCCGTAGCGGGGATGAGAATAAATATGACTCACCAGCCCCCGGGCATTCTGTAACCTTAAAGAGAGCGAATCCCGATACACCCGATTGTACCGGGAAGGGTCGCTGTGCGCCACCACGCGCAATTGGTTATCCAGCACTGCAATGTAGCGCAAACCCGGTACCTGCTGTTTCAAATCGTTAATATAGGATTCCAGCAAATCCTCTGCCTGGAAGTTTCCGTTTTCGCTATAAATGAGGGCATCCAGCACGGAGATGGAGAAAGCGCGCGTCACCGATTCCGCCCGTTGATGCAATTTGTTGAGAATGAGCGAGCGCCACTGAAGCAAAATCCCCAGCGAAATCCCCATCATCAGCAGGGTAATCACCGTTCCCACGGCAAGAACCATGCGCGTCTTCAAACTATGCTGGATGGCTTTAACCGGTGACATCTGTTCCCTTATTTAATTAAACCTAAATTGAGCGATTTTTAGACATTTGTTAATAATTGTTCCTTTTTGGGCTAAATTTTTAAGAAGATTAAATCTTTTTTAAGGTATATTAATAAAAACTTTTTAAGATTCTTAGAAGCGGCTCAATTTGTAGATAAAATTATCAATTTTTTCCCAATTGGGCGTACCTCTCCCCTTAAAGTTTTTGAAACTTTTTATTTCATTCTTATTTTATGCAAAATTGATAACAGGTGGACTCTGACAACGCTTCCATAATTGATCAAGCTTTAGACTATTCATAATATACCCACTTACTCTCATCGTTATATTATCACTATGACTTACCAGCTTTGCTGCAAAATCTATCAAATGGCGACGAAACGTGTTGGGATAACTGGTGATGGAAATTACATCATCGGTGACATCACGTTTATAGCTCTCGAACATAAAATGGGTAATGGCCTGCAAATAATAATACACACTATTCATTGCGAAACTCTTAAAGGGAAGTTGCTCTCTGGTCGCTAATTCCTTAAAGCTGCGATGGACTAACTCGTCTTTGCCCCGATTATGGCTCAGCCAGATCACTTCTTTGATATTCTTAAAATGACCAATACCGGCAGCATCAAGTTGAGCGTTGAGCTCCTCATCCATACCTATGTTAGTTACTATAATGGAGTTAACTCGTGCAAAATCAAACTTGGTCTGACCGTTCTCATCGGCCACTAAACTCGTATAAACCACACGGCGCATCTTTTTCCAGGAGGCATATCTCCAACCAAATTCTACGTACTCCCAGTACCCACCCTTTTTGTATTTCTTAAATGCAGAGGGGGGAAGCTGCTCTATCATTTTCTTTATATCAGTAAATATTTTACCCGTTATTATATAGTAAATTTTTAACTCCTCTTCAAAATAAGCAAAAGCCTTCTGATCGAAAAACCCGCTGTCAGCTACTATAATGATGGGAATATCCGCAGAATATCTCTCCCGTATTATCTTTACAATACGATCTACCGAATTAATAAAATCATTCCCATGATTGGAATGAGCACTGCCTTTACGAAATATGATGTCCGCTAAAACAGGACCCCATATGATATGCAATGGTTGAAATCCTTTCTTCCTCTTATAAGTAGGCTCAACTCCTTCTCGCTTTTGGGCATCATCATTATCCAGTACCATCGTATCAATGCCTAAAACAATATATTTAGGCTTTTCAAGCTTCAATCGCCATATGAATAGTTCCCTAAAGATGCCTCTGAATATATCTACGATCTCCTTCTTACTGGCAAGCCGTTTAAAAAATCGCTTGATTTGATGCGAGGAGGCTAAACGATCCCGGGTGGTCTCCAAAACCGCCGCATAGGCATCATTAGTCTTCAAATGATCAAAATAACTGAGGTATCTGTGGCTGCCATCCATTATGAAACTTATAATTTGGACCAGAAATTCTCGGAGAGCTATCCCTTTTCGCGAACCTTTGATTTTACCTAAATAATTTTCTATTAGTTTAAATAACC
>JALXCH010000120.1 GCA_026991005.1 Calditrichia bacterium
TTGCCGTGCGGAGGAAGAAAAGCGCCACCAGTTGACCGAAGCGCACCGGGATGTCGCGGAACATATCCAGAATCATGGGGCCCAGGCTGGAAAAGAAAATGAGCTGGGAGACGGACAAAACGGCAATAAAGAAACGCACCACTTCCGGGGCATGGGTAACCAGCAGAGCGGGAATGTACATTTCGGTAATTTCCACCAGCACCGCCGGTGCCACCACCTCCGGTGAGGGCAACCCCAGCAGTTTAATGATGGGCACCAGAGGGAGCCCCAGATACTGAAACACCGGGGTAAATTTTGCCAGCATCAGGGAGAGGGTGCCAATGGAAAGGATGGTTCCGATGATGGAAGCAGCCAGTCGCAGCCCGTCACCTACTGCTCCCGGCAGAGCGCGGGTAAAAGATGGAGCAAGCGCTGCCCGTTCCACCGCATTGTTCCAGGCTCGCCGCCAGATGCTTCCTGCCACCGCTTCCCGCTCAGTCTCCTGCGGTGTGGTGAGGTAATCGTCCGGCACACGGCTAATGGGCGGAATGCGCACCAGCACAACGGTAAGACCAACCACCGAAAGAAAATAAAAAATGACCACCAGGGGAAAGAGGTGTAAAATATTCAGAGTGGAGCACACCACTCCCACAAAACCGATGGACACAGTGCTAAAACAGGTGGCAATGGTAAACGCCTGTCGGCGAGTGTAACCACCGCGGAGCATCACCGTGCGGGTGAGGTAAAGTCCCACGCTGTAAGAGCCGACCCAACTGGTTAGAGCATCCAGCGCGGCACGTCCTGGCAACCGAAACAGAGGACGCATAAAGGGCTCGGCCAGCGTCCCCAGGAATTCCATTCCCCCGTACACCACAAACAACTGCACAAAAATGGCACCAATGGGAATAATCAGCGCTACGGAGGCGGCTAAAATTTTCCAGATGAGCTGGGGAATATGGGCGGAATAAAAAGCTGCTGGCATGAGCCGGAGTAAAAACAGCACCGCTAACAGCAGCCCCAATAAACGAAAGAAGAAAATGGTTTTAGAGGTGCGAAAATCCTCTGCGTAGCGCGGGAGTTTCCCCACATGCACCAGAAGCGTCATCACCCCGCCCGCCAGAATTATCAGAAACGTGTACACCTCCACCGCCCGGGGAAAAGCCTGGCGCAAAAGGGTGATAACCACATCAAACGGAACGGTGAGCTTGCCGTGGAAAGTTACCGGAAACATAAAGAAGAACATCCCCAGCAGGGTAGCTACCAGGAACTTCCCTCTGGCAGCGGCGGAGTGATGGGGAATCGGGTTCCTGTCGTCTTTGCGCATCTCTACCTCGCGAAATAAAGCGGATTATTCCGTGCCCTTCAATACATCGATATCTTCCGGATGGAAATGCAGATATTTCTTAATTTTCAGGGCTTCTGGTAAGGGGATGTCGAAAAATTTACCCGTTGCCCGCGCCAGCGGTTTCCCCTGCGCATCCAGCAATTTTCCTTCGGCCATAGAATAACGGGGATAATGTGCCGTGACGCGCGCCACCACCCGCAGGGTCTGATTGGAATAAACCGGCTTCAGAAAGCGCACGTTTATTTCGCCGGTGACAAAATAAGCTTTTCGTTCCACTGCTACCGACCAGCCCATGGCTTCGTCCAGCAAGGCGGTAATCAGACCGCCGTGGATGATGCCCCGGTAGCCTTCGTACAAATGGTCGGGACGAAAGGTGGTGTCGATATGGTCTTCGTCCCAGTAAAAACGGACTCCCATGGCAGCGGGATTCACCTCCCGGGTTCCACAAATAATGCAACCGTCGTATGTGGGAAGAAAACCTTTCATGGGATAATCACATTATATTCTGAACTCAATTTCTGGTGCGCGAGTGAAATCTTTTCTTCATCATTCCCGACTTTTTGGATGGATTCTGCCCGCTCGCAAAGCTCGTTCACTCGTCCCGCTCTCAGAGTCCGTATCAGATAGGGAACCATTCAATCAGAGCCTTTATCGGGCAGGACTCTATGAGTGACTGCGAATGACTATGAATGACTCCTAGCACATGTGCGTCCCATAACTCCGCGAAAGTTGAATTTCGCTTTGCTTGAACGTTCTCATCAAATAATAGTAATATGTACAATCTTACTTACCCGTCCCGAAGGGATGGAATGCTACTAGTCCACAAATTCCATTTGTGGGAATGGAATACCCACCACATCAATTCGTCCCGGAAGGGACAGAATGAAATATATTGCACTCATTATATGGCGTTCCCTGGCAAATCCGTATTCAATTGTCCCTTCGGGACTACATTTTACTAGATAGGCATTATTTTCCCAT
>JALXCH010000121.1 GCA_026991005.1 Calditrichia bacterium
TCGAGGCTGGATTTGACCCCATCCGGCACATCCGCGATTTCGAAATTTTGTGTTGTTCTTTCCGCCGCACAGAAGAGGTTGAGGATGATCCGGCTCTGGTTTAACCGGGGGATGGTAGGAAACATTTGTATTTTTTATTTTAAAGTGGAAAAGTGAGATTGAATTTCCTTCCGAATATTCTTACGCCCTGAAATTCCTTTAAGTGAGTGTTATTATTGAATATCTTTTCATTGGGAATGCGATACCGCATTTTGGTATTTTCCAATCAGAAAGCCAGGTCGAGCCTGGCTCTCTGATTCTCAGTAGTTTGGTTTATTCTTCCAGAGTGGTTAAATCGCCTTCATCCTGTCCCAGAGCCCGCGCTTTGAGTACTCGCCGCATGATTTTACCACTGCGGGTCTTGGGAAGCGAATCCACAAACCGAATTTCTTCCGGCCTGGCAATAGGCCCTAATTCATGACTAACGTGTTCCTTCAGTTCTGCTTCCAGTTCTTTGCTGCCCGTCATCCCCGCCTTTAAAATCACAAAAGCATGGATGGCGTTTCCTTTCAGTTCGTGGGGTAAGGCAATGGCGGCTGCTTCTGCCACTGCGGGATGACTCACCAGAGCGCTTTCAATTTCCGCAGTTCCCAGCCGATAACCGCTCACTTTGATTACATCATCAATCCGCCCAATAATCCAGATATACCCATCTTCGTCAATCCGGGCAGAATCGCCGGTTTTGTACCATCCCTGTTTTTCGTAATCTTTCCAGTAGATTTCCTTAAAACGTTCTGGGTCTTTATGGATGGTACGAGCCATTCCCGGCCAGGGGGATTTAATTACCAATTTTCCCTCCTCGCCCGGTTTTACGGGATTCCCTGCATCATCCACCACTGCCACTTCGTTCCCAAAGAATGGTTTAGTGGCGGAACCAGGTTTTAGCGGAGTAATGGGAAGCGGAGTAATCATAAAACCGCCGGTTTCGGTTTGCCACCAGGTGTCCATGATGGGACATTTCTCTTTGCCGATGACCCGATAGTACCAGCGCCAGGCTTCGGGATTGATGGGCTCACCCACCGAACCCAGTAAACGCAGGGAACTTAAATCGTGACGATTTGGCCAGGCTTCCCCGAAACGCATTAATCCCCGAATAGCCGTGGGAGAGGTGTACAGAATAGTGATTCCATATTTCTCAATCATCTGCCACCAGCGATTGGGATAGGGATGATTGGGAGCCCCTTCGTACATCATCACAGTCGCTCCGTTGATGAGGGGACCGTACACGATGTAACTGTGACCGGTAATCCAGCCAGGATCGGCGGCACACCACCAGCGGTCATCGTCCTTAATATCGAAGACAAATTTGTGAGTAGTGGAAGTGTACACGGCATACCCACCGTGGGTGTGTACCACTCCTTTGGGGCGTCCTGTGGTACCGGAAGTGTACAGAATAAAGAGCATATCCTCGGCATCCATCACCTCAGTTTCGCATTTGGCATTTGCTACGGGGAGAGCCATCAGGTCGTGGTACCAGAAATCGCGGTCGCTTTCCATGTAAACTTCCTGTCCCGTTCTTTTTACGGTGATACACACTTCGATGGTGGGGGAACGGCGCATTGCCTCGTTGGCAATTTCTTTCAGATTGGTAATTTTTCCCCGTCGCCAGCCACCATCGGCGGTAATAAGCACTCGACTGCCCGCATCGGCAATGCGTTCGGCCAGTGCCTCTACCGAAAATCCCCCGTAAACCACGGAATGTGCCGCCCCAATTTTGGCACAGGCCAGCATGGCGATTACCAGCTCCGGAATCTGCGGCATGTAGATGGTGACAATTTCCCCCTTTTTCACCCCCATGCTTTTTAACACATTGGCAAAACGGGATACTTCTCGATTCAGGGCATGGTAAGAATAAGTACGGACGTCCCCCGGTTCACCTTCCCAGATAATGGCCAGTTTATTGCGGCGCCAGGTTTTCAGGTGCCGATCGATGGCGTTGTGCACGATGTTAATTTTCCCCCCAACAAACCATTTGTAAAAAGGCGGATTGCTATCGTCCAGAACCTTATCCCATTTTTTGAACCATTCCAGTTGCTCCGCTTGCTCTGCCCAGAATCCTTCCCGATCCTCAATGGAGCGTTTGTACAGAGAATCGTACTCTTTAATAATGGCTTTTTCCACCACTTCCGGGGAAGGGTAGTAAATTTCCTGATTGCTGGAGTTGAGTTTGGCCATAAACACCTCCTTTTGTTTTGATTGCTGTAATCGTTATTATGGATCAATCAGAAGGGACCTGCCCTGATCTGGCATTAATCTGG
>JALXCH010000122.1 GCA_026991005.1 Calditrichia bacterium
ATATGACCTTCACAAAATTTTATTTTTTTAACAACTTTTTAAACATCGTGCAGTAAATTACAGCTGTTCAAAAAAATAAAGGAGGTCCCTGTGATTCGTTCATTCTACTTTGTGTTTCTACTGGCCTTTATTTCCTTGTTATTCTCGCAGGACAGACTATTTCGTTTTCCTGATGTTCATGGAAACAAAATCGTTTTCACCTATGCGGGAGATTTATGGCTGGCTTCTACCGAAGGAGGAGCGGCCCGCAAACTAACCAATAGTGAAGGCATTGAATTTTTTGCCCGATTCAGCCCGGACGGAAAACTCATTGCCTTTACCGGACAATACGACGGGAATCGGGATGTGTACGTGATTCCGGCTGAAGGTGGGGTACCCAAACGGCTTACTTACTACCCGGATGCCGCCCACCTGCCCGACCGAATGGGATACGACGATCTGGTCTTCGATTGGACTCCCGATGGGGAGAAAATTTTATTTCGCAGCCAGCGGGAAAGCTTTAATGCCTGGCTGGGGCGCTTGTTTCTCATTGACAAGAACGGTGGTTACCCTGAACCTCTCCCCTTCCCTTATGCTGGTTTTGCTTGCTACTCCCCGGATGGAAAGAAATTGGCTCTAAACCGCATCTTCCGCGACTTCCGCACCTGGAAACATTACAAAGGCGGACAACAGCAGGATATTTACATCTGGGATTTTGCCACCTCCACCAGCACCCGAATCACCGATTACGAGGGAATGGATCACATCCCGATGTGGTACAAGAACCGCATTTATTTCGTCTCGGACCGCAGCGGGCGTGCCAACATTTTTTATTACGACCTGAATACGAAAGAGACCCGCCAGATTACCTTTCACGATGAATACGATGTGAATTGGCCTGCTCTGGGAGATGGAAAAATTGTGTACGAAAATGGCGGGTACATTTATTTACTGGATTTATCCACCGAAAAATACCACAAAGTGCCCATCACGGTTAAAGACGATCGGGTACTTACCCGGCCCCATTTCAAGAAAGTAGAAAATTTCATTACCGAGATTGCCCTTGCGCCCGGTGGCAAGCGGGCACTCATTGTTGCCCGGGGCGAGGTATTTACCGTTCCCCAGAAAAAAGGCAACACCCGCAATCTGACCCAATCCAGCGGTGCTCACGATCGGGGTGCCAACTGGTCTCCGGACGGGAAGTGGATTTCTTTTATTTCCGATAAATCCGGTGAAGATGAAATTTACCTTATTTCTCAAGATGGCAGCGGAGAGATGCAGCAAATCACTAACAACAGCCAGGGATACCGTTTCATCCCCGTCTGGTCTCCCGATAGCAAAAAACTGGCTTTTGCAGACAAGAATCTGAAATTGTACATCGTGGATGTGGAAACCCACACCACCACCTTTGTGGACAGTGCCCGGCGCTGGGAAATTCGTGATTACAACTGGTCGCCGGATAGCCGCTGGCTGGTGTATGCCAAACCGGAAGATAATGGCTTTAACTCCCTTTACCTCTATTCCCTTCATGCCCAAAAAAGCTACAAAATTACCACCGATTTTACCGATGATTACCAGCCGGTTTTCAGTTCGGACGGGAAATATCTTTTCTTTATTTCCGAACGGGACTACAATCCCATGCTGGGAAATTACGAAATGAGCTATGTCTATCAGTCCCAGGATCGCATCTACGTAATGTCCCTGCAAGAGAATCAACCCTCACCCTTTGCCCCCGAGAGCGATGAAGTGGAAACCAACGGAGACAAAGCATCACAGAAAGATCAGAAGAAACAGGGCAAGCAGGAAGAATCCGTCAGGGTAAAAGTAGATTTCCGGGGAATCGCAGAGCGGGTAGTGGCTCTTCCCATTAAACCCGGGAATTATTCCTCCCTGAAAGTAGCCGGTAGCAAACTGTTTTACGCTTCCCTACCTTTGCGAGGTTTAAACGGAGCAGTGAGTGGTAAACCGGCAATTAAATGCTACGACCTGGATGCCAAGAAAGAATCCACCTTCATGGACGGAGTGAGCTTTTTTGACATCTCCCCGGATGGCAAATATTTAATTTACAAGAAGAACCACACAGTGGGCATTGTGAAAACCGCCGATGCCTCCCATAAACCGGGCGATGGTAAAATCGATTTAAGCGGACTGGAGATGTACCTCAATCCCCCGGAAGAATGGAAACAGATTTTTGAAGAAACCTGGCGCCTAGAGCGGGACTAT
This sequence comes from Calditrichia bacterium, assembly GCA_026991005.1. The sequence continues at coordinate 2,203 of JALXCH010000122.1, forward strand.
TTTTACGTACCCAACATGGTCGGGGTAGACTGGCCCGCGATTCGCAAAATGTACGAAAAGCTGCTCCCGGCAGTGTCTCACCGTTTCGACCTGAATTACATTTTAGGAGAAATGGTTTCCGAGCTCCATACCAGCCATGCCTACGTTGGGGACGGAGATATGCCCAAAGCGAAGGAAATTCCCGTGGCACTTCTGGGTGCCCGGCTTACCCCGGACAAAAAAACCAACCGTTATCGCATTACCAAAATCCTGAAAGGCGAGAACTGGATTCCAAACCGCCGTTCGCCCCTTACGGAACCCGGCATTCTGGTAAACGAAGGCGATTACCTGCTTGCCATCGACGGGCAGGAACTTACCCTTAAGACCAATCCTTACAGCCTGTTGCAAAATAAAGCCGATCGTATTGTAACCATTACGGTGAACAATAAACCAAGCCTCCAGGGCGCCCGGGAGTATCAGATTAAACCGGTTAAAAGCGAATTCGATTTAAACTACCTCACCTGGGTGGAACACAATCGTAAATACGTGGAAGAAAAAACAAACGGCCAGGTGGGTTACGTGCACATCCCGGATATGGGCGCCAACGGGTTAAATCAGTTTGTGAAAATGTATTATGCTCAGTTGAATAAGAAAGCCATCATCATTGACGTGCGGTTTAACGGAGGTGGATTTGTCAGTCAGATGATACTGGAGCGCTTACGCCGGATTGTCGCAGGACTGGGTAAAGCTCGTAACCAGAAAACGTTTGAGACTTACCCGGATGCTGCTTTTCGGGGACATCTGGTGTGCCTGGCGAACGAATATTCCGCTTCGGACGGAGATATTTTCCCCTACTTCTTCAAATACTATAAATTAGGGCCGCTGGTGGGTAAACGCACCTGGGGCGGTGTCATTGGTATTCGGGGGTACAATCGGTTGGTGGACGGTGGTTACATTACCCGACCGGAATTTGCCACACTTAGTGATCATGCTGAATGGATTATCGAAGGTCATGGGGTGGAACCCGACATCGAAGTGGATAATCGGCTGGAAGATCTGGTCGCCGGGAAAGATCCCCAACTGGACAAAGCCATTGAACTTATGCTGAAAGAAATAAAAGAGCATCCCGTGGAAGAGCCCAAACTGGCACCTTACCCCAAAAAGCCCTGAGGGGAACTTTTGAAAAAAGAGTAAAAAAAAGCCTGCCACTCTCAAACGAAAGTGTGCAGGCTTTTTACGTCCGCAAACTCATTGCGCTGTTAAAATGGGCGGAAATTTTCTATTTAATGAATATGGAATATCTCATTTTGCAATCCTGGGTCAGCAACTTCAAGCACTCTCAGGCAATAGCTACCGGTTTGTTTGCGGATAAGAATGATACCCCCTGTTTGATGGAAGAATCGTTTATCCCAACTGATATTCTGAGTAAAGCGAAAAATTCCTGGCATTTTGTAAGGAAACGCTATGTTGTTCACAGAACCCATATTGGGAAGGATTCTTAAAATGAATGTACGGGCTGGAGCCTTCGGATGGGCAAAGAATGCTGCTTCATAGTTCGACGCCTTTTGAGATGCAAAAATGAAATTACAAATTCCAAAAAACAATTCCTCAATAATAAAACAAATTCCAAATAATCTAACAGATTCTTTCACAACCTAATTTTATTGTCTTTTTCATTCGTGTCCATTTGTGTGATTTGTGGGATAGTGCTCTATTCCCAGGGCTTCACCCTGGGCTATCCCTGTGTGAGTGCTTCGCACTCCTGAGGAAATATCGTTGCATTTTCATTCTTTTTTGCATTTCTTTTTGATTTTTAAATCTTGCCAAAAATTGCTTTATTTCCCATCAACGAATTGCGCCAATTTACACGGATTCGTCTAATTCAAAATTTTTAATTCATAACAAAATTATTTCTGTCGTCCTTCCAGGACTCAAATGAGTTGGGTGGAAATTCCCATTCCCATGGTTGAAGACCATGGGCTAAATTCTGTCGGCCACTTCGTGGCCTCGTACCCTACCAGCCGATAATTTTTTGGGATGTAATTTTTATTTTTTGCCCAATGGTGTTCTTTCTTTTTTCTTTTTCCTCTTTCTTTTTGCTTTTTGTCTTACACGGAGGTACGGAGGACATAGAAAAAAATTCCAAATGACAAAAATTTAAAAACTGCAACGTCCGAAGAAACCCTTTATAAGACGCGGAGGAAGCGCAATGGACGCAAAGAAATTTCAAATCCGAAATAAGATATCTCAAATCACAATTTCCTGAAAAACAAATAATTATGGCTGTATTTTATAATCTAATCATATTATTACTTTTCATTCGTGATTATTCGTGTGATTCGTGGGCAAATACGAATTCTTTTAATTCGTGGGCAAAAATTCGTTGGTAAATGCTTATTTGTGTGTTTCGTGGTTAAATCTTTCCCTCTCACCGCTCTCCCTCAATTCCCAGGGCTTTCATTTTTTTATGCAAATTGGTGCGCTCCAATCCCAGTAAACGGGCGGCGCGGGTTACATTGCCTTTGCACACCTTCAGACACTGCCGGATATATTCCCGCTCGGCTATTTCTCGCACTTCTTTGAGTGTTCGGGAACCCGGAGTGATGGCTTCCACCGAAAAACGGGGTTGCAGTAAATGAGCAGGTAAATCCGATAACCGAATCATATCCCCACTGGCAAGAATGATTAATCGCTCTACCAGATTGCGCAATTCCCGAATATTTCCGGGCCAATGGTAATTTTGTAGCACCTCAAACACCCCCTCCTCCACTTGAAGCGGCCGCCGGTTGTTCCGGTAACAGTACTGTTGCACAAAATACTGGAAAAGCAAGGGAATATCTTCCTGCCTCTCGCGCAGCGGAGGTACTGTAATGGGAAACACATTCAGGCGATAGTAGAGATCTTCCCGAAATTTTCCCTCCCGAACCAACTGCTCCAGGTCCTGATTGGTGGCGGCAATAACCCGCACATCCACCTGTAGGGTCTGGTTCCCGCCCACCCGCTGAAACTGACCATCCTGCAATACCCGCAAGACCTTAGTTTGTACCCGCAAACTCATATCGGCAATTTCGTCCAGAAACAGGGTTCCGCCATCGGCCTGTAAAAACTTCCCATCCCGGGTGGTGGTAGCACCGGTAAAAGCGCCTTTTTCGTAACCAAACAGTTCACTTTCGGTGAGCTCATCGGGAATGGCAGCACAATTCATTTTAACAAAAGGCTTATTGCGGCGGGGGCTCCCGTGATGAATCGCCCAGGCTACCAGTTCCTTACCTGTGCCACTTTCCCCCAAAATGAGTACTTTACTATCAGTCGGAGCCACGCGCTCAATCTGGGCACGTATTTGCCGCAGGGCAGCGCTGTTGCCTACCATCCGGTACTCATCGAACTTCTCCTGCTGCAGGGCATGGACATCTTTCATCAACCGGAGTCGCTCCAGAAGATGCCGCACCACAAGCATGATTTTTTCCTTTTGCAACGGTTTTTCCAGGAAATCGTACGCTCCGGCACGGGTGGCTTCCACAGCCATACTCAAATTAGCATGGCCGGAGATCATCACCACCTCGCAGGCGGGGAAGTTTTGTTTAATCTCCGGTAATAGCGAGAGCCCATCCCTATCCGGAAGCAACACATCCAGAAAAATCAAATCCACCGGCTGGCGCTGCAGCTGAGTTAGCGCCTGGGCGGCATTCTCGGCCAACAGCACCGTGTGACCCTCCGCCGCCAGAATAATTTGCATGGAGCGGCGAATGTTCTTCTCGTCGTCCACCACCAGAATGGTTAAACGTTCCATCGCTCTCCCATGGTAATTAAATTTTACTTCGATTCACTCTGGAGATTCAAATCCGGAGCACCCTGCCGAGGAACAAGGGGCAGCCGAATGAAAAATGTTGTCCCTTCTCCGGGTCGGGACTCAACCCGGATGCTCCCATTATGTTCTTCCACAATCAAGCGGGTAATTGCCAATCCCAGTCCCATGCCTTCTTTGCGGGTGGAAAAATACGGTTCAAAAATGCGTTCTAAATGCTCCGGGGCAATACCCCGACCCCGGTCGCTTACTTCAAGCTGTACAAATTCCCCGTCCCGAATGGTACGGATGGTAATGGGCTGATTTTCCGCATCCGCCTGCTGGGCGTTTTCAATGAGATTAATCAGCACCCGGCGCAGGCGGTCGCGGTCGAACGGAAACCGTGGCAACCCCTCCGCCAGCTCCAGATGAATCCGCTCCCCGTACAACGCCGCCACCTCGCCAACAAGCTGGTTCAAATCGTTCGCTTCCAGACGTAGTTGGGGCAATCGCCCGAAACGAGAAAATTCTGCCACCAGCCGCCGCAAACTGCCAATTTCCTCATTAATAATCTGCGAACATTCCGTGAGGAGCTGCCGGTACTGGGGATTGCTATCGTCGTACTGATCCACCAGTTGTTGCAGGGTGAGCTGAATGGGAGTAAGTGGATTTTTAATTTCGTGCGCCAATTTTCGGGCGATTTGCTGCCACATTGCCATCTTCTCCAGATAAATCAGCCGCTGCTGATTTTTTTGCAACGCCTCGGCCATGCGATTGAAGTGCCGAATAAGCCGGGTGGTCTCGTCTTCCCGCCCGGTTTCGGGAATTCGATAGTCGAGGTTTCCCCGTCCAATTTCTTCCGTTCCTTCCACCAGCAAGGAGAGTGGCGCCGTAAGGCGTGCCGAAATCCAGATACCTGCCGCGATGATGAAGGAAAGAAAAAGCAGGGTGAGCGCCACAAAAGCAAACAGGAAACTGCGGGGCAGAGAGTGCCGGGTCAGGTTCAGCGTCTGGTACACCTGATGCACCTGGAGCAGTTGATTGGTCTGGCGTAAAAAGCGGGGATTCATGTGGGCGGCCAGGAGTAAAAACTTCCTTTGGTTGCCCTTGCCCCCTGCTACCACCGCCTGAAAAATATTGCGCGTCCGGTCGGACAACACAACCTTTTCCTGCTCCGGCCTGAGCTCCCGAAATAACTGGCGCGGAACGGTAAACGCCTGCGAATCTTCCCCGCCGCTCTCCCAGATCACTTCCCCCTCAGCTGAAAAAGCCCCCACAAAGAACGGTTTCCAGAAGGCAGTATCCAGGCCGGTTTGCTGTAAGATGCGCACCACCTGCCCAAAATCCTGTCCTTCTGTTAAACGAGGCGCTGCCTGCTCCAGAATAAATGTTAGATGCCGACGCTGCAAGTTGTACAATTCCCGCGAAAAATAAAACCCGTTTTCCAGCGCCAGACTGACCTGGGGATTAACCCCTACCCGATAACTCTGGTTGACCAGAGTATAAACCAGATAAGAAAGGGGCAGTACGGGAAGCAGCACCGCCAATAATAACACAGCAATGATTTTAGTGCGCAGGCGTTTCATAGGCATCAGGGTGTTGGGGTAATTCGAAACGGCGCAGAAATGGCCGTTTGCCGATATTCCTGCCGCGACTCATCTTTTTTCAGGAACACCTGAATTAACTGATTCAGGTTAAGGCGAAACCCGGTGGTGCGATCCTGGGAAGGGAGATCTTCTTCCACGGGGTTCCCGCCCTCCATCCACCATTTCAACTCCTCGTTCTGGCGGCGGGTTAAAATAACCGCGACGGTTTCGATGCTCCAGCGGTACGTTTTTTTCGGGGAGAGCTCCG
>JALXCH010000123.1 GCA_026991005.1 Calditrichia bacterium
TGAATGCTTGTGATGAATTTCTGCAGGAAAGCCGGATGCGGGAAATCCGCACGTCCGGTTTGACGAGGGGAAAGGCGAATGTAAAGGAATTCCCTTTACATTCCCTTTTCTACTCTACTGGTTAATGCTTCCAGGGCTCTGCAAGTGAGCAGATAGCGTCCGTTTCAGGTAGAATACTGCACATCCAAACAGTACACTTTTTTCGGAATCTCCCCTTTTTTATTTTCTTTCTCCGAGAGGCTAAATTTTTTCTTAAGAACTTCCGATTTTATTGAAGAGAGCCCGGAACGAGCCGGATACCTTTTGCATTGAGAAGGAAATTGTGTTTAATTTGCAGTGAATACCAAATGGCAGAGAGGAAGGGACTCCGATGAGGGAGCAGGTAAGGACATTTTTTCTTGTTGGGTTGCTGGCCGCAGCGCTGGCTGCCGAAGCCGGTGAATGGCCCTATCGACAGGAACTGAATTCGGATGTTCAATTCTGGATTCAGGTGTTTACCCGGTACCACACCAACCAGTACATCGTGCACGACAGCGAAAATCTGGAAATTGTATATCGATTGGTCACATTCGATTCCACTATAAAGCGGGAGAGCCGGGAAAAACAGATGCGCCGCATCAAAAAAGAAATAGAACGCACTCTGTTTGGAATGGCTCGCAAGCTGGAACAGGGGGATACTCTAACAGCTTTCGAGCGGTATATCCAGAAGCTTCTGGGGAAGCAAGCCACACTGGTGAATCTCCGGATGCTCTCCCACCAGGTTCGGGTTCAGCAGGGCATGCGGGAAACGTTCCGGGAAGGGGTTCGTCGCTCGCTGGCGTATTTGCCGTACCTCCGGAAAATATTTCAGGAAGAAGATTTACCGGAGGAGCTGTGTTACCTGCCCCATGTGGAATCTTCCTTTAACATTCACGCCCGTTCCCGGGTGGGGGCCGTTGGGATGTGGCAGTTCATGCGTTCCACCGGACGCCTCTACATGAAGGTCAATCGCACCATCGACCAGCGACGGGACCCGTTTGTTTCCACCCGCGCCGCCGCCCGATTACTGAAATACAACTACCAGGAGCTGGGTGACTGGGCTCTGGCGCTCACAGCCTACAATTTTGGCGTAGCAGGCATCCGAAAAGCAAAAAAGAGGGTCAAGGGAGATTATCTGAAAATTCGCGAAGAATTCCGACATCGCCGCTTCGGTTTTGCTTCCCGGAATTTCTACCCGGAATTTCTGGCAGTGGTGGAAATTATGCGCCATCGGGAAAAATATTTCCCCGATGTAAAACCGATTCCCCTCCCCCGCAGTATTGAATACCGACTGAAGCGCGCCGTTAAACTCCCCAATCTGGCACGCCGCCTGAATATCCCCCTGGATACCCTGAAACAACTCAATCCCGCCTACACCCACCGGGTATGGCGGGGCTGGAATTATGTCCCCCGGGGTTACACCATCCGCCTGCCCATGGAAGGAGTGGATTTCTCCGTCCTGGAAAATTATGTGGAAGAATATACTTTACCTGTAGCCACCAATGTTTCACCTGAAAAAAACAAAGTGCCATCCAGAGCGAGCAAAGCAGCTCTTCTGGCGAGTAACGGGGATAAAGCACTCGCGGCTCATGCAACCAAAAGGGAGACGGCCCCGGCCCCGCCAGCTCTCAGCCATCAGCTGGCGCTGGCGGAAACGGGAAACGGGTATCTACCCTTCCGCTGGAGCACCCCGGAGATGATTTTACTGGCACCGGAACTGAAAACGTCTAAATCCCCGGTGAAAGCTTCCCCGTCTCTTTCTTCCCACAGTGCTTTCTCCCCGGTTAAAGCGGAACCCACTCCGGTAGCAGCATCATTTACCCCGGAAGAAGCTCACCTCCGGGTCCGTACCATCCTGCAAACTCTTACCCCACGCCTGACTCCCCAAAACAGTCAAACGCAGGTGTTCATTCACGAAACATTGGGGCATTTTGCGGAGTGGCTTCAAATTCCACTCTCCCGCTTGCGCCGGCTAAACGGGCTGGGGCATCGCAGTAAACTGTATCTGGGGCAAAACTTACAACTGGACTTTTCCCGGGTTTCTCCCGAACGCTTCCTGACCAGACGGCTCCGCTATCATGAACAAATTCTAAAAAGTTATCTAAATAAGAAACTATTTGTGAATTTTATCGAATATGAAGTAAATTCCGGTGAGTCCGTCTGGGAAGTGGCGCGGTCCCGGTATGGCGTCCCGTTCGAGCTGGTAGCGTATTTGAATGCCGGGTTAAACCTATCGGAGATTAAAGCAGGAGATGTGGTAAAAATTCCCATTATGGAAACCAAACATACATCGGAGGAGACCTTATGAAGATTAAAGAAAAAATTGAAGGAGATGTAGCCATTTTAACCATCTCGGGGAATATGATGGGCGGACCGGAGACCACCGCTTTGCACGATAAGGTGAAAAGCCTGATTGCCGATGGCATCAAAAAGGTGGTGATTGATTTAAAAGGTGTGAAGTGGATGAATAGTTCCGGTCTGGGGGTATTGATGGCTTGCATGACTTCCCTGAACAACGCCGGCGGGAAGTTGAAACTGGCCAGCGTGACCGAAAAGGTGAAAAGCCTTTTGATGATTACCCAGCTCTTACGGATTTTCGACACCTACGAAAATGCCGAACGTGCTGTAGCTTCCTTCTACGAAGAAGAGCACAAAACAGAATAACGTTGCATTCGGGAGTCGGTTCTTCTTAGGCCGACTCCTTTTTTTACCGACCTGTTTATGCTACACCAGGTTTCATTTCAAACAGTGCAAAAATTGTTTCACCCCGGGTTTTTCAGACATCGAAATGTACCGTTCGTCCTTCCTCCAGTATGCGCGCCAGGAGGCGAAGGGCTGAACTCTATTTCCCATTCCATCTGGAGGAAAAGTATTCCGGTGTTGTGTCTGGAAAGGGGGAAGGGGGGATAAGGTAAATAATGGGAATAGGGAAATAAGGGAATAGGGGGAAGGGGAAATGAAAAAAAGGTTAGGTGGGAATATTATTTTGGTGCGGTGCGTAAACTGTGACAACTGAGATGAAGATTGTTTCATTACATCCCTGGGATGTGGATTTTCCGACGGCACGAGAGATTCAATCCCGCCTGCAACAGCAGCTTGTTTTAACCGATACCATCTCTTTTGCCGACATTCAGTGGGTGGCCGCAGCAGATGTTTCTTTTAACCGATTTGGCAAGGTGCTGTACGGTGCGGTGGTGATAATGCGCTTCCCGGAGCTGGAAATTGTGGAAACCCATGTCGAGCGGGCGGAAGTCACTTTCCCCTATGTACCGGGGTATTTAAGTTTCCGGGAAGCACCGGTGATTCTAAAAATTATGGAACGGGTGCGCACCACACCCCAGGTGCTACTGTGCGACGGGCAGGGTATTGCCCATCCCCGGGGATTCGGGCTGGCGTCGCATCTGGGCTTGTTCCTGGATTTACCCACCATTGGATGTGCCAAATCGTTACTGGTGGGGGAATATCAGGAACCGGCACCGGAACGGGGAGCATTTTCTCCCCTAATTTTTCAGGGACAAACAGTGGGGCATGTGTTACGGACTCGCAGCGGGGTGAAACCCATATTCGTTTCGGTAGGGCATAAGATAAGCCTGAAGCTGGCTACCGATGTGGTGCTGGCCTGTGCACCGCGCTATCGCATACCCGAACCCATCCGCCAGGCACATCGATTGGTCAATGAATTCCGGCGCCGGGAAGCGAATTCATCTTAAAAAAAGCATTTTTCGGGGCGGGAAGAATTTTTAATTCATATTTTGTCGTAAAGCGCACAAAAAAGCACAGAAGTTCTGAATATTTTTCTGTACAGGTAAAACAGGTTCCAGGGAGAAACCGCCCAAATTGAAGAGGATTTAAAAAATAAAAATTCAAGGAAAACATATGGAAGACCGGCTGAAACAACTACAGGATCAATTACGACAGAAAGAACGAGAAATTTATTCCATCCAGAAAATTGGGCAGGCACTGAGCAACACCCTGCGGCTGGATGATTTACTGAACCTTATCATGCGGGAAATTACCGAATTAATGGATGCCGACCGCAGTACCCTCTATCTGGTGGACGAGGCTCGAGGAGAAATCTGGTCGAAAATTGCTTTAAAGGCTGAAGTGAAGGAAATCCGCCAGAAAATTGGAACAGGCATTTCGGGAATGGTGGCTTTAACCGGAGAAACCATTAACATTCCCGATGCCTACCAGGACGAGCGATTCGACCCCTCCACGGATAAACGCACCGGCTACCGCACCCGCTCTATTTTGTGTATTCCGGTCTGGGAGCCCGTCTCCCAAACCGACCAGCGCAAAATGCTGGGTGTAATTCAGGTGCTGAATAAGAAAGGCGGAGAGTTTACCGAAGAAGACGAAGGCATCCTGAAAGCCATTGCTTCGCAAGTGGCGGTAGCAATTTCCAATGCCCGCCTGTACCATCAACTGGAGAAGAAATACCGGGAGATGGATTTGCTGTACGAATTTGAGCAGCTAATCTCCGGGGAGTTCGATTTGCAGCGCATTTTCCGCCAGATGCTGGGCAAAATTCTTTCCCTCCTGGAAGGAGAACTGGCCGTGGTGGTCTATCCGGAAAAAGGCCAGTACTCCATGCTGGTGCTCAACAAAGAAGGCACGGAACAATTCAAACCGCTGCAAAATCTGGAAGAGGATCTCTGGAAAGCAGTGGAATCTCCCAAACCGTTAACCGATCCCGAGAATCGGCGCATCATTTTACAGTACCTTCCGGTGTTAGCCAACCAGGATGCGGCATTGTTGAAAGCGTTGAGCATCCGGCTGGTGGGCGACCAGCAAAAACCGGCGTTGCTGTTGTTCCAGGGACGTCCCCGGGGTAAGGAAGCAGTTCAGGAAGACGATACCCTTCTCCTGGAACTGGTCGCTCAGAAAATCTCTCGGGCTATCGAACTGCACGAATTGCGTGAAGCTTTACTGCAGCAGGAACGTCTTTCCGCCATTGGCCAGATGATGAGCACCATTGTGCACGACCTGCGCAGCCCCATCAACAACATCTACGGTTTCATGGAACTGCTGATGGACGAGAGCATGTCTCCCGAGGAAAAACAGGAATTTGCCAACATCATCCGTACCGAAATTCAAACCATCATTAATATGACCACCGAAATTCTGGATTTTGCCAAAGGAAAAACCAGCATCCTTCCCCGCAAAAGCTCGGTGAAAAAGCTCTTCCAGCGGCTGGAACCGCAACTGGAACAACTTTTTCGCAACACGAATATTACATTGAAAGTGGAAAACCGGGCACGGAAGCTGGTGTACATGGATGTGGAGAAAATGATTCGGGTGCTGTACAACATTGCCAAAAACGCCCGCGAAGCCATGGGCAACGAAGGTGAATTCACACTGCGGGCATACGACGAGGACCAGGAAGTGGTATTCGAACTCTCTGATACGGGGCCTGGAATCCCCGAGGAAATCCGCGACCGATTGTTTGAATCGTTTGTCACCAGCGGGAAGGAAAACGGTACCGGACTGGGACTGGCAATCGTGAAAAAAATTGTGGATGAACATCACGGCCGAATCGAGATTCAAACCGAAACCGGTAAAGGAACAACCTTTTTTATCCGGTTGCCTGAATATCAGAAAGAACATGTGGTTAGTTAGAATTTACCCACAACACGGGAACATCATGCTTCCGGTAATCTGGGGTCACGTAACAGGAGGGTGGAATCATGAAATGGCTGGTGTACCTTCTTTTAGCGGGGATCATTACCGGAGGGTGCAGTAAAGTGAGCAGCGAGAAAAAGAAAGAGCAAATATCCGGATTCGAGAAACTACGCCATCAAATGGTCGAGTACCAGATTCGGCGACGGGGGGTTGAAGACGAACGGGTTTTACAGGCTATGGAAAAAGTGCCACGCCACCTGTTTGTTCCCGAACACCTGCGAGAGCAGGCTTATGCGGATGAACCGCTGCCCATTGGCTACGGGCAAACCATCTCCCAGCCCTACATCGTAGCGTATATGACCGAGCAACTGAAGCTGCAGGGCGACGAACGGGTGCTGGAAATCGGTACCGGAAGCGGATATCAGGCCGCTATTCTGGCGGAACTGTGCGATTCGGTGTTTACCATCGAGATTGTGCCGGAGCTCTCTCGACGTGCCCGGGAGGTGATTCACCAGCTCGGTTACACCAACGTGCAATTCCGCATTGGCGATGGGTATCGGGGATGGCCGGAAAAAGCACCTTTCGATGCCATCATCGTCACTGCCGCACCAGACCATGTCCCCCAACCTCTGGTGGAGCAATTGAAAATAGGGGGACGCATGATCATCCCCGTAGGCGATTTTTATCAGGATTTGTACCTGATTACCCGAACTGAAACAGGCATTCGCAAGGAGCGAAAACTGCCGGTGCGTTTTGTCCCCATGAAGGGAGAAGCGGAGAAATAGCCCTCTTCCTCCGGCAAAAAGAAGCGAAAGATTCCCCTGCTAAAATCTACGGGTGAAGAGCAAAATGCTTCCAGACTTCGAGGAGAGCACCCTCCACCCCCATTCCCTATTCTCCTTGCGTTTTTATCCGGTTATGCCTTATTTTTCCAGAGCATTCGGAAAGGTAATGAAAGAGTGAGTGGGGCAGGATGAGGCGCCTGTTTGCAGAATTTCGGAAAGACTGGACAAGATCCATGAATGAACAAATGGTTCGTGAAATAGAGCAAATCCTGGGCCCGGGATTCGAAGTGGATTATTTCTCGCGACTGAAGGGGTACGCGGTGTTCCATGCGGATCGTTTGCTGGTGGATGAGGATGATCTGCGTCACCTTACCGCTCAACTGATGGCTCGGGGATACTACCCCCGCATCGACACCCGCGACGGGTACTGGATTCTCCATGTGGTTCCCTACAAACCCGAAAAAGTGGGAAGTCCCCTCTGGCTTCACGGCATTCTTTTTCTGTTGACCATCATCACTACCATGATGGCCGGGGCAACGCTGCTGGGCAAGGATTATTTCAGTGATTTAACCCTGATTCTGCACGGCTGGAAATATTCTTTTGCCGTGTTAACCATTTTAACCGCCCATGAATTCGGGCATTACATCGCTGCTCGCATCCATAAAATTCGAGCAACCCTGCCCTATTACATCCCGCTACCCATTCCGGGATTTCATTTCGGCACGCTGGGGGCATTCATCAAAATCAAATCGCCCATTCCCACTCGCACAGCCCTGCTGGATGTGGGGGCGGCAGGCCCACTGGCGGGCTTTGTGATGAGCCTGATTTTTCTGGGAATTGGTTACTGGCGATTGCCGGATTTTCAGGGAATTGTGGCCTACGTGGAGACCATCCATCCCTGGAACATTCACGGGGAGGGGATTAATCTGGTTCTGGGAAAATCGCTGCTTTTTGCGTTTTTTAATGATGTGCTGGCCGGGGGACGTCTGCCCATGAACGAGGTGTATCATTTCCCCTTCATCTTTGCGGGCTGGGTGGGATTGCTGGTCACCGCCATTAATCTGATTCCCATTGGCCAGCTGGACGGAGGGCACATTCTCTATGCTCTGCTCCAGAATCGTGCCCGCTTTATGGGCATTCTGGCATTCATTTTTCTCATTTTATTGAACCTGGTGCTCATCGTACGCTTTTTCTCTTTCGTGTGGGTGGTGTGGATTTTTCTCATTCTGTTTCTCATTGGTTTCCGTCATCCTCCTACCGTGGAAGATGACCTTCCCGTGGATCCCCTGCGGCGACGCATCGGCTGGTTTACTCTGTTCATTTTTGTGCTGTGCTTTACTCCCCTGCCAGTGTACATTGCCT
>JALXCH010000124.1 GCA_026991005.1 Calditrichia bacterium
GGAAGAAATCGTATTCGATGGCATAACCCAAACGGATAATTTTTGCCCGCTCCAACCCGGGGACCGAGTGCAGGGAGCGAATCTGCACATCCTCAGGCAGACTGGTGGCAAACCCGTTCACATACACTTCTTCGCTGTCGAACCCTTCAGGCTCCAGAAAAAGCTGGTGGCGCTCCTTGTCGGCAAACCGCACAATTTTGTCTTCAATGGAGGGGCAGTAGCGGGGACCCACCCCCACGATCATCCCGGTGTACAGGGGAGAGCGATCCAGCCCTAGCCGCAGAAAATCGTGGGTCTGCGGATTGGTATGGGTGATGTAGCAGCTCAACTGTCGCCGCCGAATGGATTCGGTGCGGAATGAAAACGGTACCGGAGGATCGTCCGGTTTTTGCTCGATGAGCCGGGAATAATCAATGGAATCCCTGTGGATTCGGGGCGGGGTACCGGTTTTCAGGCGCCCTGATTGAAACCCCAGTTCCACCAGCGCCTCGGTTAACCCTCGTACCGGTGGTTCTCCGGCGCGTCCGCTGGAGAGCTCGCTTAATCCGATAAATATTTTACCATTCAGGAAGGTGCCGCAGGTCAGGATAAGGGCGCGGCAGGGAATCACGCTTCCGTCGTCCAGTACCGCGGCGACAACTTTGTTATGTTTTACCCGGAGTCCGGTTACAGCAGCCTGAATCACTTCCAACCCGGACTGGTGCAGCACCGCTTCTTGAGCAGCGCGGGCGTAAGCCTGGCGGTCGGCCTGAGCACGGGGAGACCATACGGCAGGCCCTTTGGAGCGATTCAGGATTTTAAAGTGGATGCCGGTACGGTCGATGAGCTGCGCCATCTCCCCGCCCAGGGCATCGATTTCCCGCACCAGATGTCCTTTGGCCAATCCCCCGATAGCGGGATTACAGGACATCCTTCCGATGGTATCGATGCGCAGGGTCACCAGGGCGGTGCGCATCCCCAGGCGCGCGGCGGCCAGCGCGGCTTCGATGCCCGCGTGCCCCCCTCCGGCAACCACCACATCAAACTCCCGTTTTCCCCGCCGATGTTTCACGTGAAACTCTGCCTCTTTTTTAAATCTCCATTGTCAGCATTTTCATCACACTCATTAGCACCGGATTCCGGCGCCTGCCTCCCCCAGTATTCCGTTTGATTCTTAAAATTATTTTCCGATACAAAAGGTTCCAAAAATATGCTGGAGAATGTCTTCGGTGGTGGTCTCCCCCACCACTTCCCCCAGATAATCCAGAGCACTGCGCAGCTCCGAAGCCAGGATGGTCTCATCCAACCCCTGCTGCATTCCCGCCATAAAGGAAGCCACCGCTTCTCGTGCCTTTTCCACCGCAACCCGGTGCCGTGCCCGGGTGAGCAATAGCTCATCTTCGGTCACCTCTTCTCGCACCACCAGTTGTTTTACCGTTTTGCGCAGCCCATCTATTCCCTCCCCGGTGCGCGCCGAAATACGCACGACCGGATAACCCAGCGCCTGCAACTGTTTTAGCGTGGCTGAGGAACAACCCAGATCTATTTTGTTACACACTACAATAACCGCTCCGGTAGTGGTCAGTTCTTTTAAAATGGTTAAAAGCCGAGCATCATCCCGATCCAGCCGGGTGTGAGCATCGAACAACGCCAGCACCACATCAGCCGTGCGGGCATGCTCCAACGCCCGCCGCACCCCCACATCCTCCACCGGATCCCGGGTTTCCCGCACTCCTGCCGTATCCACCACCTGCACTGGAATTCCCTCAATCTCCACCGTCTCCTCGATGTAATCCCGGGTAGTTCCCGGAATCTCGCTTACAATTGCCCGCTCCCGCTGGAGCAGAACGTTTAACAAACTGGATTTTCCCACATTGGGTTTACCCAGAAGAACCAGCCGTAACCCCTCGTTCAACAATCGCCCCAAACGGTATGTGCCCAACAAGTGGTCTAACTCCCGCACCAGTTCCTGCGCCTCCTGTATCAGCGCTTCCGGCTGGTACACTTCCAGCTCTTCTTCGTTGAAATCCAGGCTCACTTCTACCAGGGAAAGCATGTGAATGAGCCGTTCTTTCAGGGCGTGGATTTTTCGGGATAACCCGCCTTCCAGTTGCCGCAAAGAGTGCCTTAGCCCCAGATGGGTTCGGGCATCAATCAAACTGGCTACGGCTTCGGCCTGTGCCAGATCCATTTTGTGATTTAAAAAAGCGCGTTCGGTAAATTCCCCGGGCCGGGCAGGACGAGCTCCCAGCTCCACCGCCAGTTCCACAATGCGCTCGATAATGAGAACATTATT
>JALXCH010000125.1 GCA_026991005.1 Calditrichia bacterium
GCAGAATAATCTTGATTTCTCTGCGCAGAGATGCGCCCCTTCAGAAAAGAAAGCATTTCGTCGAAGAAATTTTGCACCAATTTCCAGCTGGTTACCGATTGCTCCATCAGCTTTTCTGCATGGGAGATAATTAATTTTTTAATGGAATCCGGCAGTTCGCTCATTTGTGCCCTTTTCTTCAACTGCACGGAAATGCCCGTTTCCATGCGGTCTTTCTGGTAAATTTTCTGAAGAGCATCCCGAAAATTCCAGCGCGAGAGTTCAATCCCCAGGTAGTCTGTCGCCACTTTTTCGATATTGTGAGCTTCATCGAAAATCACATTTTTGTACTCCGCCAGCACCGCCTGATCGGCAGCCAGATCGGAAAACAACAACGAATGATTGACCAGTACCAGATGGGCATTGCGGGCATTGTTGCGAGCTCGCATCAGGTAACAATCCCGATAGTATTTGCAGTGTTTTCCCGGGCAGTAGTTATTTTCCGCAATTAATTTACTCCACAGCGAGAGGTTGCGCTCAACGGAAAATCCGTTATTCTCTGCAATATCGCCGGTTTGAGTGTTTTTTACCCAGAAGTATAGCGGTAATATTTTCACCCGTTCATGGGGACTCAAACGGTAGCGCATGTCGTTCAATAAAGTGTACCACTTATCCAGACACAGATAATTCCCCTTCCCCTTCAACAATACCGCTTTAAACTTTTCTTTGAGAATGGAATGAATGATGGGGATATCCTTAAAGAACAACTGTTCCTGCAAATTTTTAGTATTGGTGCTAATCACCACTCGACCCAGGGGGCCGTAATTTTTAATTGCCCATTTAATAGCTGGCAGCAGGTACGCCATGGATTTACCGGTACCGGTTCCGGCTTCCACCACCAGGAACTGCTGCTGGTTAAATGCCCGGGCTACCGCGCGCGCCATCTCGATTTGCGCCTCCCGTAACTCAAAAGCACCAAACGATTGCTGAAGTGCTCCCCCTTCATCGAAAAAAGCGGCTATTTCATCTTCGTTAATAGATTGCGGATTTAAAGTGCCCGACTCCGGTGTGTCATTTTCTCCTATGATATTGTAGAAATTGACATTATAAATGAACGTTTCTTTATTAAAATCGGAAGGAAAGGAGTACTTTCCGGAAGCCAGCACATTACTTAAATGAAAGAAAAATGTTTTGATGGGTTCATCGGTGGGTTCCAGAATTTCCAGAATTTTCCGGGCATCCCGGAACTCCATGCCCAGAGCCAATTCCACCAGATGTAGAAATATTTCCCCGGCTACCCGGGCATCGGGTAAAGCTCGGTGAAATTCCGAAGAATGAATCTCGAAATATTCGGCGACTTTTTCCAGAGAGTATCCGGAGAGAAAAGGTAAGAAGGTTTTGGTTAACAGAAGCGTGTCGTACTGTTCGCTATTTAAGATAATAAAATGCTTGATTTTTTCTTCATCTCCAATTCCTTTCAGACGGCGAAAATGGTATTCCAGAAAAGAGCTGTCGAAGTAAATATTGTGCCCAACGAGGGGGTCATCTCCTAAGAAATGAAGAATCTCATCTAATACATCTTCCAGCCGGGGAGCATGAGCCACATCGGCGTCTTCTATTCCGGTAATTCGGGTAATGTATTCGGGAATAGGACGTTCCGGGTTGATTAAAAAGTTGAGCTCATCCGTGGCTTCACCGTTTTCGTAACGGATTGCGGCAAACTCAATAATTGCCTGGGTGGAATAATCCAATCCCGTTGTCTCTATGTCGATAGCGACAAAACGGTTTAGTTTTAAATCCTGTAAAATTTCGAAACCAACGGACATATTTAGCCAGAATCCTATATAAAAATCTGGTTAAATGTAATAAATTTTTAGAGGAGAATCTACTCTGGAAAAAGAGAAAAAGGCTGGAATTATACCCGGGAAAGAAACAAACACTGCGTTTCTTTCCCGGAATAAGTTTAATCCTGATGGTCAATCCTGATTGTCGAGCATTACTGGTTTATGGTGGAGCACTTTGTGATCTTCCAGTTCGCCCCGATTTAATTCGACTGTCTTGATATTCTTTGCCCGGAACGACTCCTGAAGCACCCGGGTGGCTACCCAGGGATCAACAGTGTCACCACAGGTAAACACATCCACCGCAGCATAACCGTACTCTGGCCAGGTGTGAATTGCCAGATGCGATTCGGCAATCACCACCACTCCGCTTACCCCATGGGGATTGAAAGTATGAAATACGGAATTTACAATGGTTGCACCACATTCCAGCGCTGCACG
>JALXCH010000126.1 GCA_026991005.1 Calditrichia bacterium
ATTACAACAATGTTCAATTTCAATGCATTAAATAATTCCGCAGTTTTAGCAATTAATTGTGTAAAAATTTCAAAATTTTTATTGTCACTTTTCTGAGATATTTGAATAAAAAAGTTAAATTAAAGAAAAGAAAATATATTCCGAATAAAAACAAAAGAATATAGGAATAGAAATTATGAAGGAATGGTTTTTTGCTTTTATCATTATATTTGCTCAAATATCGTTTTCTAAACAATATTTTTTTCGTAATTATACAATTGCAGACGGCCTTATCCAATCCCAAGTACAGGTTATAATACAGGATAATGAAGGCTATCTATGGTTTGGAACTTTAAATGGTCTTTCGCGATTTGACGGGCAACAATTCGTTAATTTTACTATACAAGACGGCCTGGCAGGAAGCGCTATTTCTGCAGCGGCGAAAGACACGAATGGAATTATCTGGTTCGGAGACGAGAATGGAGGTATTACCAGATACAATTACCGCACTCACCGGTTTAACCCCCTTAATCAATATTATAATCACCCCTCATCAGGAATTCTAGATATTCTTATTGATCAGAAACACAATATCTGGTTTGGTACATTTTCCAGTGGTTTATTTAAATTCAATGGCGATTCTCTTATTCAATACACCATTAGGGACGGGTTAGGAAGCATGCGCATCAGTGCTTTATGTCAGATGCCTAATGGTGATATTTGGATTGGCTACGACGGAGGAATATCGATTTTACACGACTCAAAAAATGTTTCTCCCGAAACAATATCTGACTTTCAAGACATTCCAGAACTCAAAAGGGATTTGGTAACAGACATTTTGCTGGATAGTAGAAACAGACTCTGGATTGCGACTCAGCTTTCCGGGGTATATGTAATAGACTACACTTCTAATTTTATTATAAAATCCATCCAACACTTTCATCAAGATAATTTTCTTCCCGCGAATTGGGTTCTTAAAATATTTCAGGATCGGTCTGGAACGATCTGGCTTGCCACTTTCGGAGGTGGATTGGTTAAGATCAAAGAAAACAATGGAAATTTCTTTTTCGAAACATTTGACACCAGCAATGGGCTGGCTTATGACCGGATTGCAGAAGTTTACCAGGATACTGAAGGTAACATCTGGATTGGCACTTATGGGGCAGGTGTATGTCAATATTTAGGTAAACGGTTCACTTATGTTACTACTTCGGATGGACTGGAAGATAATATCATCTGGTCTATTTACCGCGATTCATATGGCGACCTCTGGTTCGGAACTAATAGTGGTTTTAATTATTTTCCAGATAAAAAGAAAGCACACTTTGCGGGGAAAACTCATAATTTTCACATTGGAAATCAGGTTTTATCCATATCAGAAGACCCCTGGCATAACTTATATTTTGCGACTTACAGTAAAGGGCTTTACCGTTTGGATTTGTCTTCCGGAAAACTATCCCACTTTACAATACAAGACGGTCTACCATCTAATTACCTGTCTCAGATTAAACTTGATGCTTACGGACAATTCTGGATTTCTACTTTTGCAGGAGACCTGGTAAAGTTTATTCCTCAACCAAAAGGAAAACCCATTTTCCAGAAAATACTTAAATTTTCTGTTCCCATTTTTGCAATTTTTCCAGATAGCACAGGTGCCCTATGGATTGGATGTGATGGAAAAGGGCTATATAAGTTTAAAAACAACCAACTTAAGAATATTGTTGAAAAATACAACGGTTACAGCCTATGTGTAAATAGTATTACTCAGGATTCAGAGGGGGCGATATGGTTCTCTACTGCCGGCCAAGGCTTATTTTGCTATAAAGGAGATTCCCTACACAACTATTCCGTAAAAGATGGTTTAACTACCGAAAGCTGCACTCTGGTGATATCTGATTATCAAGACAACATCTGGGTGGGACATGCCCGTGGCATCGACCGTTTTGACGGGAAAAAATTTGATCATTTTGATAAAGCCGATGGATATATTGGTTTAGAAACCAATCAGAATGCAGTGTTTAAAGACCCCGAAGGATTCCTCTGGTTCGGGACGGTAGGTGGTGCCATGTGCTACAATTATCGGGAAGATCGAAGACAATTTTCACCGCCCCCTGTCAATATTACTAAAATTGAACTTTTTCACCAGAGCATCCCCATAGATTCTGTCCATACATACAAACCCGAACAGAATTTTTTTATATTTTATTTCACGGGAATTAATTTTTATAATCCTTATAGAATTAAATATTCTTATATTTTAGAAGGATTTGACGATCAATGGTCTCCTCTTTCTAAAAATCAATTTGCTACTTATTCCAATTTACCATCGGGAGAATATACTTTTAAAGTAAAAGCCTGTTTTAACGACACATTGTGGTCCCGGCAAGCTGCAGATTACCATTTTGTTATTCAAACCCCATTTTTAAAATCTCAACTGTTCCTTTCACTTCTGACAGTTTCCCTTATATTGCTGGCGTTTTTTGCTTATCGATTGCGAGTTCAGGCTATCGAGCGAAGAAATCGTTTTCTGGAAGAGAAAGTTAAAGAACGTACCCGGTTAATTATTGAAGAAAAGAAAAAAACTGAAAAGGCGTTTCATGCTCTTCAAGAAAGTGAAGAAATATTTAAAGCTCTAGCTGAATCCACGTCTTCAGCTATTTTTATCTACCAGGGAGAATTTTTTCGATATGTTAATCCTGCAACTGAGAAAATTACCGGTTACACTCGTGACGAATTACTGCAAATGAAATTCTGGGAATTAGCTCATCCCGATTACAAAGAACAAATACGTCGGATGGGATTTGCTCGCCAGAAAGGAGAAAACGTTTTACCGGCATACGAATTTAAAATTGTACGAAAAGACGGAGAAGAACGCTGGATTCATCTTACGGCTACATATATTAATTTTAGGAACAAACCTGCTGCTCTTGGTACTGCTTATGATATTTCCGATAGAAAAATTGCAGAAGAATCATTAAGAGAGAGTGAAACACGTTACCGATTATTGTTTGATATGCTTCCCTTTGGAGGTGAAATTCTTGATGAAAACGGTGTTATTGTCGACTGTAGCACCAGCGTAACGCAATTGTTGGGATATTCGCGGGAAGAGATTATTGGAAAACATATTACAGATTTTCTGGCAGAAGAGTATCGGGCAAATTTCATTGAAAAACACCAACAATTATTACAGGGCAAAACAATACAAACCGAAGTTGTTATGATTCATAAAAGCGGTAAACGAATTCATGTGATGCGAGCAGCCCGTCCTTTCTATAAACGCGACGGTACATTATGGGGAATTATTGCACTAAGTAACGACATTACTGAATTAAAAAATATGGAACTTGCCCATCGGGAAAGCGAAGAACGTTTGCGCACTTTAATTAATGCCATGCCCGATACAGTATGTTTTAAAGATGGTGAAGGGCGCTGGATGGAATCTAACATTTATAATCTGAAATTATTTGGTCTTTTAAATGTACCTTATAAAGGTAAAAAAAATTCAGAATTAGGAAAGTATAATAAATTTTATCAAGACGCACTAATTACCTGCGAAAAATCAGATAAATTAGCCTGGAAGAAAGGAACACTGGTTCGCATGGAGGAAACGATTCCCCAACCTGATGGTAGCGAGAAAGTTTTCGACGTCATTAAAGTGCCCATTTTCTATCCGGATGGCAAAAGGAAAGGCCTGGTAGTAATTGGCCGCGATATTACCGACCGTAAAAGAGCGGAACAGGCTCTGCTGGAAGAAAAAGAAAAACTCGCAGTAACCCTTCACTCCATTGGCGAGGCTGTTATTGCTATCGATAAAAATTATCGAATCATGATTATTAACCGTGCCGCCCAAAACCTCATAGGATGGAAAGAAGAAGAAGCATTGGGCAAAAAAATTACCGAAGTAGTACAACCTCTCTCTCTGGAAAATAATAAACCAATAAAACCGATTGTTCTAAAAGTTCTAGAAACAGGCAAAAAAATTTCGCACACGGAAGATTTAAAAATCGTCACCAGAAATGGAGAAGAACGACTCATTAACGAAACAGCTTCTCCTATTTTTGATAAAAACGGGGTAATAATTGGTGTTGTGGTGGTGTATCGGGATATCACCGAGAAACGCCATCTGGAAAATGAATTAATCAAGATGCAAAAACTGGAATCGCTGGGCATTCTGGCGGGCGGAATTGCCCACGATTTCAACAATATCCTAACCTCCATTATGGGGAACATTTCGCTGGCCAAGATAAATATGGATAAGAATGATCCCCTCTACAAGCGTCTGGAAGGTGCTGAAAATGCAACAATGAGAGCCAGGGATCTTACACATCAACTACTCACTTTCTCCAAAGGGGGAGCTCCGGTAAAGAAAGCCACTTCTATCCGCAATATTATTGTAGAATCCACGCAATTTACGTTGGCAGGTTCGAATGTGGGCTTCAAAACCCATTTTGACGAAAACCTGTGGGAAGTAGAAGCAGACAAAGGTCAAATCAGCCAGGTTATTCAGAATCTGGTGATTAATGCCCAACAGGCCATGCCCAACGGTGGATATATTGAAATCTTTGCTCAAAATGTTCATATTTCAAAGGAGGATAGACTACCCCTAAAACCTGGCCGCTATGTAAAAATTATGATCAAAGACCATGGGCATGGAATTCCTGAAAAATATCTTGCTAAAATATTCGATCCATATTTTACTACTAAAAAACAAGGTAACGGTTTAGGATTAGCTACAACATACTCTATTATAAAAAAACACAATGGATACATTACGGTCGAATCCCGTGTGAATGTTGGAACCACATTTATCATATATTTACCAGCCGCTACTAAAAAAGAAACTCGCCGTGATGGTGAACAAAACGTACGGGCACAATTTCGTGGTAAAGTACTGGTTATGGATGATGAAAAAGATGTGCAGCAGATTCTGGGAAATATTCTGGAATTTCTGGGTTTCACACCGGAGTTTGCTTCCCACGGGGAAGAAGCAATTCAAAAATACCAGAACGCCATGCAGCAAGGGGAACCTTTTGTTCTAACCATCATGGATTTAACTGTTCCAAAAGGTATGGGCGGTCGGGAAGCCATTACCCGGTTAAAGAAGATTGATCCCAACATTAAAGCCATTGTTTTCAGTGGGTATTCCAACGATACGGTTATTTCGGAATTCCGCAGATACGGTTTTAGCGGGTATATTGGTAAACCATTCAAAGTGGAAGAGTTGAAGAAAGTAATTGCCAGTGTATTAAATGCTGAATAATCCAGCTAACCGGAGTTATGCGGGGTATGGAACCATAGAATCTTTGGATTTAATCATGGGTATGGGGACGGTGATCGTCTCCCCTGCTTTTTTACTCCGGGATTTACGGCGTGCAGGTTTAAACCCGCTTTCGCGTAGTACCTCATCGAGCGTACCACGCCCTATACAGGAAATAAAAAATAAATAGAGAGCTTCCTGTAAATTATGTAAAGATTCTTCCTTGTCTTTCCCTTGAGAATGAACATCAAAAACGGGACAAGATGCAATTACATATTTTTTCCGCTTAATAATTTTAACAGGTAATTTCGCTTCTAATATAAAGGAATTATTGTTCATTTTTTACTTGCAATTTTTATTTCTTTAATAATATAGATAAATATTTTCCAAAATCAAAAATGTTCTTATCCGACAAACTTTAAAAACACTCTGGCTATTATTGTTCCTACATTTCTAACGTATTTAACTCAAATCCAGTAATATTTAAATATTACGCTTATTATCCATTTCATGGGGAATAATAAAATTCTCTGGAGTCGTATTAGCAAAATTAAACCACACAAAAATTTAAATTTATCAATATATAACGTTACTTTTGAGGATCATGAAAAATACAAAAATACTTTTTAGCCTTGCACGCCCGGAGGGAGTCGAACCCCCAACCCTCGGATCCGAAGTCCGATGCTCTGTCCAGTTGAGCTACGGGCGCGTAAATCCTGGTGCGCGGAGTGGGACTCGAACCCACATGCCCAGAGGGCACCAGATCCTAAGTCTGGCGCGTCTGCCAATTCCGCCATCCGCGCTTAAAAAAGCGTGAAAATATAGGAGAATTCCCTCTTAAAGGCAAGTTTTTTGTCCTAAACTTTTTCCCTATTTCAGGAAGTTTATCTTTATCCAAATTCTTTGCGGAGTGTCCGTTTTACGAAACACCGTGTTAAACGCTCTTTTCTCAACCTTTTTCTACCAGAGGATTCCCCCAAACACTTAACCACACCCGAAGCACACTTTCCTTTTCTTCTGGATTCCAGAAAAGTAAGCGTGCATTCTCTTCCAGATACAACCCCTTTTCCAGAATTTTTTTCTGAATCGGTGCGTACTCCTCTTCGTGCAAAGCAGCTAATACAAAACGAGGTACCACAATTTTTTCTTCATCCATTAAAGATAGAACCTGCCTTGCCTCTTCCCATTCCAACAAAGAACTGTTATCCACTAAAAAGAGTATTCTTTTCAAATGGGGAAATAGATGGCGAACAAACTCCCGATGAGATTCATTCAATGTTTCCAGAGCATAAATCAGTAGTACGGTATCTGCATCCACTTCCATGCGAAAAGAGGGGAAGACATTTTTCGGTACTTCTTTTAAAGGAAGCGGATGCGTCAATTTTTGAAATAACGTATTCGAACGGGTCAATATCAGTGTCTCGAGTATTTGCATCACAGTTCCTTCAAAAATTTCTGGATTTTTTCAATTGTCTGTCCCGGAATCGGTGCCGGTTGATGAAAAATTTTCCCTTCTTCTGTGGCTTTATTTTCCTGTGGTTGGGATTGATTCTGATTAACCGTTTCCCTTTCCTGAACCTCTTCCCTCTGCCCTTCTTTTTCTCCTTTGAAAACCCGGGTAATTTTTTTGAACAGGCCACCGAGGCGCTTGCCATTGTTTCCCTCGGAGGAAATAGGGATTTGTTGTTCCCCCGAAACTAAGAATCCCTTCTGGATTAAATTCCGTACCTCCTGTAAAATCTCTATGTTGTCCTCGTTCAAGGTGATTAGCAATTCTTCAATACTTAACCCATCCCGGCACATTTGTAATATTTTGTGTTGCAATTCCATAAGTCCCTTTTCCGGAAAGCGAGCACTCACCAACATCTGAGATGTATCCGGGAGTTCTTTTAATAGCTTTTCCTGATCGCTCAGATGGCTTAATATCGCCACCAGCAATTCCTGATTGGTATTTTGAAGCGTATCGGGGAATTGTACCCGGGTAAACTGAATTTGAAACTCTGCCTTGTGTAAAGAAGCCAGTTTGAACAAAGCAGGAAGCCCGGAGAGGTTCCGCAAACTAACTTTGATGACCTTCCCTCCGCGGAAATAAATGTGCCCCAGATGTCCCTTAAAATTTACGGTTAGAATGGCATCTTTGTGGTTCGATTCCACCATCTGGATTAAATCCACCAGGCTAAACTCTTCCAGATTTCCTTCCCACAACCGGGTTGTGTTCACATCGCCAGAATTTTGAATTCCTTTCACCAGATCATTCAAAAAATACAGAAATTCCTCCCGGGGAATCGGTACCATAATAATGTCGGCAATCTGAAGCGAGAAGAAGGGTTCGATTTCATCCGTATGATGAATAACTGCCACAACCGGTAAATATCCCATGGCATTCTGATTGAGTACAGAAATGGTTTTCCGTACCATCTCCACATCCATTAACCAGACGATGACCAGATCAATGGAATCCTGGCGAACCACAGTGATTAATTCATC
>JALXCH010000127.1 GCA_026991005.1 Calditrichia bacterium
CCGATTTTTATCTGGAAAATCCTTACCCCAATCCCTTTAACAGCACAGTGCAAATTCGCTTTCGGGTACCGAAAGAAGAATGGGTACACCTCAGTGTGTGGAATCCTTCCGGCCAAAAAGTGGCTGATTTATGGCAGGGCAAGGTTTCCCGCGGGGTGCATCAAATTGCCTGGGACGCGCGGGACATCGCCTCGGGACGGTATTTCATTCGCTTACAATCCCATTCTCATTCCTGCATGAAGCCAGTTACCTTGATTCGATAGAGACTCTTTATGCTTTCCCTTTTGTTCCTTCATTTCTTCTTGCTATATTGAGGCGGTAAAAACATTGGGATACGATGAACAAAATATTAATCATGGGCATTGGAAATGTGTTAATGGGCGATGAAGGCATTGGCGTCCATGTTGTGAAATGGCTGGAAGAACATTCTCCCCTGCAAAATGTGGACTACCTGGATGGAGGTACGGGAAGTTTTTATTTATTGGAACACTTCCATAATTACGAGAAGGTCATTCTAATCGATGCCACTATGGATGGAAAGGCCCCCGGCACTGTAACCGTGCTAAAACCCAAATTTTCTTCAGATTATCCCATCACCCTTTCGGCCCACGATATCGGTTTGAAAGATTTACTGGATGCCCTTTATTTTTCCGGTAAACAACCGGACATTACCCTGTTTGCCGTCACCATCCAGGAGCTGGGAGAAGTTACCCTGAATCTGACTCCGGAATTAAAAGAAAAAATCCCTCATATTGCCGAACAGGTCGTTCAGTACGTTCGGACGCTTCAAGAAAAATCAAAAGAATAAATTCAGGAATACCGTTCCCCTTTTTATTGCCGGAGCAATCACCTGATTATTCGGATTACCAATTACGGAAGTAGTTTCGAGCATTCCGGATATCACACTTTATTCGGAATCCTTTCTTTGAACCTCGCTCTTCTCAATAAATTTCCAGCCACCTACCATGGAAGAGGTGATTCCACGCCCTTCAACATAATCATGGTAAAACACCAGATAGACATGAATTAGTGTAAACACCACAAACACCCACATCATGGCATGATGCCACTGGCGCACCACAAAATCCCCACCCATTAAGGGGACAACCCAGGCAAAAAGTTGAGGGAACCAGTGTTTAGACATTGCGGCATACATTCCGAAACCGGTAATCACTTCAAATAAAAACGCCAGAAATAAAATGAAATACGAAAAAGCCGCCAATGCGTTGTGCCCAATAGAAGGCAACGGCCCTTCTCGAATCTGCAAAATGTCGATGCGCAACACCTGCCAGATTTCGCGCCAATGCTCTTTCTTCACGGGCAAATAATTGGAAAAACGCGAGTAACGATTTCCCACAAAACCCCAGTAAATACGAAAGAGGTAGTTGAATACAAAGATGTAGGCTGTGGTGAAATGGATAAAACGTATCGTACCAAACCAATATTGTTGATATGCCTCCGAAGAACTATGGATTGCCAGAGGGTGCCCAATGAGATATCCCGTAACGGAGAGAATGAAAATACACAGGGCATTCACCCAGTGGTAAATACGTACCGGGCGCTGCCATACATAGACCTGGTAAAATTCCCGAACCTGGTCTTTTTTCATAACAAACCCTCATTTTAGTGTTGAATGAAAATAAATTGGCAAAACTGGCAGGCTGTACACGCGCAGGAGGCTCCGTCTCTCACCGGGTCTTTGGGACAATGTGAAAATTTCCTCAACCAATTATTTAATTAGTTAATTGAGAATATGTTCCAGTATTTGATAAAATAATAAAATATGTTTCTGGTTTAATAAAAATGTGGAGTGAGAAAATAGGAATGGTGGTAAAATTAAAAGCCCCTCTCCAGAAGAGAGGGGCTTGATGGGCTACATCTCCTTTGCCTGAGATTTCTCGATGAATTTAATTCCTCCAATCATGGAAGAGGTGGTACCCCGTTCTTCGATGTAATCGTGGTAGAAGACGAGATAGACGTGAACAATGGCGAAGATGATGAATACCCACATCATCATATGATGCCATTGTCGAACAGCCATATCGCCACCCATTAGTGGTATCACCCAGGCAAATAATTTGGGAAACCAGGCTGGACTCATCGCCGAATAAAGACCGAAACCGGTAACCGTCTGGAAGAGAAATGCCAGGAAGGTTAGAAAATAAATAAATCCCGCCATCGCATTATGCCCAACGGACTTCAGGGGCTTTTTACAGATCATGAGAATATCCAGACAGATGACGTGCCAGATTTCCT
>JALXCH010000128.1:0-767 GCA_026991005.1 Calditrichia bacterium
ATTTTTGTTGCGTACGTTGCGCCCGCTGCGGTTAATTTTTTGCGTTTAGACATTCAAAAATCTTTGCGCTCTTTGCGCCTACATTGCGCTCTTTGCGGTTAAATAAGAATAACCGCAGAGTACGCAGAGAATGCGCAAAGGACGCAATGAAAAAGGAAATTCCAAATCACAAATCCCAAACCACAAATTCCAAAAAATGATCAAAATCAGAAATCTTTTTCGTTGCGTACGTTGCGCTCGCTGCGGTTATTTTTTTGCGTTTAAACATTCAAAAATCGTTGCGAACTTCGCGCCTCCGTTGCGCTCTTTGCGGTTAAATAAAATCAATAAAGATTCTTCGCTCCGCTGGCGCTTCGCTCAGAATGACACGGCAGGGAATATCTTCGGTGTTTTCTGTGTTTTCTGTGTCTTCTGTGGTTTTAATTAAACTGCACATTCAGAAAAGGAATATCCCATTCATCCCGTCCCATCCGGGACGGGTAAATTGGGGTGTGGGTATTCATTCCCACAAATGAATTTGTGGGCTAGTGGCAAGCCGTCCCTATCGGGACGGCTGTTTCGGTGTTTTACCTTCCCCTGAATTCATGGAATCCCTGGTATTTTCTGGTAGGGAACATCTCACGATATGGTTAAAATGTACTGGAATAATTTTTGTTGCGTACGTTGCGCCCGCTGCGGTTAATTTTTTGCGTTTAGACATTCAAAAATCTTTGCGCTCTTTGCGCCTACATTGCGCTCTTTGCGGTTAAATAAGAATAACCGCAGAG
>JALXCH010000128.1:777-7701 GCA_026991005.1 Calditrichia bacterium
ATGAAAAAGGAAATTCCAAATCACAAATCCCAAACCACAAATTCCAAAAAATGATCAAAATCAGAAATCTTTTTCGTTGCGTACGTTGCGCCCGTTGCGGTTATTTTTTTGCATTTAAACATTCAAAAATCGTTGCGAACTTCGCGCCTGCGTTGCGCACTTTGCGGTTAAATAAAATCAATAAAGATTCTTCGCTCCGCTCAGTAATGACAGAGAGGGGGTTGCTGTGTCATTCTGAACCCCGCCGCAGGCGGGGTGGAGAATCTCTTTAAATAGCAAAAACGGACGTCAAAAGAAATTTACACCCTGTTTCCTTCCCTTGAAAACCAACAACGGATCAGAAGCGAAAATAGCAAATTTTATTCAAAATTGCTGAATACAAGAAATAAAATTTCCACCAGGTAAAAATTTTAATTTGATTTTAAAAAATTATTCCTTATTTTTTCCATGAAAAATTTAAATGCGATTTTAAAAATTCATGGATAGAGATGCCATGTATATCCAGCGAATGATAACCGGCGAATTAATCAAGCTGCTGAATTCCTTCCCCGTAGTAGGAATTATCGGGCCGCGACAGGTTGGAAAAACCTCCCTGGCAAAATACCTGATGAAAATTATTAAAAAGGAAACGCTCTATTTAGACCTGGAGTTGCCAGAGGATCAAAGTAAGCTGAGTGAACCCCAATTGTTTCTGGAGCATTATTCTGACAGGTGCATCATTCTGGATGAAATTCAACAAATGCCTCACCTTTTCCCCGTTCTTCGGGCATTAATTGATAAGAACAGGCAGGCAGGACGATATCTGATATTGGGTTCGGCTTCTCCCAATTTGCTTAAACAGAGTTCAGAAACTCTGGCCGGAAGAATTGTTTACAAGCAGCTTTCACCCTTTAACTTAACGGAAATTGCTAATGAGGTTGAGATGAATACCCATTGGCACCGGGGCGGTTTTCCGCCCGCGATTCTGGCTACCGATGATGAAAATTTTGTGACCTGGATGCGCAATTTTGTGCAAACATATCTGGAGCGGGATTTACCCATGCTGGGTTTAGCCGTTTCGCCGACGTTAATGCGGCGGTTCTGGACAATGTTAGCCCATTTTCATGGTGGAATATGGAATGCCAGTAGCTTTGCGAATGCTCTGGGAATTACCGTACCAACCGTAAATCGGTATCTTGACTTCCTGGAATCTGCTTTTATCGTGAATCGGTTGCAACCGTATCATTTGAATATTAAAAAACGGTTGGTGAAATCGCCGAAAATTTATTTGAGGGATAGCGGTCTGTTACATTATCTAACCGGCATTTTTCGGTTTGATGCGTTGTTGGGAAATGTAATAATTGGTAATTCGTGGGAGGGGTATGTGATTGAGCAAATTAAACAAAGTCTTCCTGAGGAATTCGAATTGTATTATTACCGTACCCATAATGGCGCAGAAAGTGATCTGGTGATTGTTCATGGAAACAATCCACTTGCCTGCATCGAAATAAAATACACATCAGCTCCAAAAGTCTCGCGCGGTTTTTCCATCTCCATCGCTGATTTAAATACCACTCAGAATTTTATTATTACGCCATATTCAGATAGCTATCCTATTTCAGGGAATATTTTCGTTTGCAATTTGATGGATTTTTTAACCACACATCTTCCATCGATTATCTCGTATTGAGATTTCAACCCGATGATGTTATGGTAGATTATTCATGGGGCTGCGCTCCGGGCGATCGTTGTTTGAGCGCATCGCGCTCGGGTTGGATGACCTTCGGTACATCAATCCATGATTGGAAAGAGAGATTCTTCGCTCCGCTGGCGCTGCGCTCAGAATGACAGGGGGAGTTTCTTCTGTGTCTTCTGTGGTTTTAATTAAACTGCGCATTCAGGAAAGGAACATCCCGTTCACCCCGTCCCTTCCGGGACGGGGAAATTTGGGTGTGGGTATTCATTCCCACAAATGAATTTGTGGGCTAGTGGCAAGCCGTCCCTATCGGGACGGGTGTTGCCCACCGGGAATTCGCCCCGGGCTGTCGTTTTTTGAGCGCTTCATGCATGGGTTCTGTTGACCAATGGTTAATTTACCAATAAACAAGAATAGAGATTCTTCGCTCCGCTGACGCTGCGCTCAGAATGACAGGGGAGAGTATCTTCTGTGTTTTCTGTGTCTTCTGTGGTTTTAATTAAACTGCGCATTCAGAAAAGGAATATCCCATTCATCCCGTCCCATCCGGGACGGGTAAATTGGGGTGTGGGTATTCATTCCCACAAATGAATTTGTGGGCT
This sequence comes from Calditrichia bacterium, assembly GCA_026991005.1. The sequence continues at coordinate 3,055 of JALXCH010000128.1, forward strand.
AGGTGCATGCCGTCCCTTGCGGGACGGCTGTTTCGGTGTTTTACTTTCCCCTGAATTCATGGAATCCCTGGTATTTTCTGACAGGGAACATCTCATAATATGGTTAAAATGCACAGAAATATTTTTCGCTGCGGTTAATTTTTTTTGCATTTATACATTCAAAAATCTTTGCGCTCTTTGCGCCTACATTGCGCTCTTTGCGGTTAAATAAGAATAACCGCAGAGTACGCAGAGAATGCGCAAAGGACGCAATGAAAAAGGAAATTCCAAATCACAAATCCCAAACCACAAATTCCAAAAAATGATTAAAATCAGAAATCTTTTTCGTTGCGTACGTTGCGCCCGTTGCGGTTATTTTTTTGCGTTTAAACATTCAAAAATCGTTGCGAACTTCGCGCCTCCGTTACGCACTTTGCGGTTAAATAAAATCAAAAGAGATTCTTCGCTCAGCTTACGCTGCGCTCAGAATGACAGAGGGTGATGTTTATGTCATCCTGATAAAAACCACGCCACAAAGTTTTTCCCTCTGTGGCGTGGTTCTTTGCTCAAAATTTCAATTTTGCTTATTTTGTTTTCCCTACCCCTTCATTTTTCATCTCTGCCAGCTTTTTCAGATCAATCTTATCCATAGCTGCTTTGATGGTTTTCATATCCACATTGTCACCGGAAACTTCCACTACAAAACGATTTGCCACCAGTACACTCATTTTACCGGAATGGGCTTCGTTGTCCCATTCTTCCATGGCACGGAACCCTTTGTATTTAATAGTACGTTCATAACCGGTATCGGTCTCACGGTCGTACTCGGCCATGGCCCAGCCGGCAGTGGCCATCCCTACCATATCCTTCATACTCCCCATATCCATAATCTGAATATGAATGGTACCGCCATTTTCATTTTCGTAAGTGGCTTCGGCCTGGGAAACCCGAATTCCCATGGCACTGGATTTGGAACCCTCCGCCGATTTGCGCTTTAAGCCGGGTAATTCTTTGGGTAAAAGAGCCTTCAAAGTGCGGAAATTAACCGGTTCCACCGGTGCCGCTTTTTTCATGGCTTCGCTGAGTTGCTGCATGGCTTTGGCCATGTCCTCGAAATTTGTGCCCTGGGTATTCTCTTGCTCGGTTTGCGCCAAAGCACTCATCGACCAAAGTGCAACGATTAAAAACAGTGTGATTAAAAAACGCATGTGATTTTCCTCCTGATAAGTTTTAATAAAATGTTATTTAATTTACTCTCGTTTACTTACAAAGTTGCAGATTCGCATCACAATAGAAATATTTGTGAAGAATGCCCATGCAGTTTAGTAAATCTCCTTATGATTTGTTGTTTTCTGTAAATCGAAAGATTTGGCCAGGTTCATGCGTTAGGGAATCTCCACATATTTTGTGTTCCGATTAGTCCATACAATTCTTAAAATGCTCAAACTGAAGTTTGATTCACAGATTACCTCAAACTAAAGTTTGAGGTACAATTATTTGCTTTCAGAACCCTCTACTTCAATAGGTTCCCACTCCCCAAAAGTTTCAATATGCACATCCACGCCGGGATCGGTAATGTACGTTTCGTACGTATCGTAGTACCACCCCATGTATCGTGAATCTCCGCCTCCCTGGGTGGTAATGAGAAACCGATTGGAAAGATGCCCGATGTGCAGAGCCCGGTCCCGGGGCAGCTCCCGGTCGCCACCCTGGGGATCCATGGGAATCCAGCCGTAATGGGGCAAATACACCTCAGGCCAGCGATGGAAGACATCGTCCAGGGAAGCATCATCTCCCCGCACCACATAACTGCCCACGTATCGGGCGGGAATTCCCGCCGCCCGGCACAGGGCAATAAAACTGAAGGTATATTCGGAGCAGGAACCCGTACCTCGCTGTAACACCACCGGAGCCGTATTCCAGCCTCCTTCCAGTTTATACTCTAATTTTTTACGCACGAAATCAAAAATCCGGCGTGCCATCCAGTACACGTTGGTTTCGTCTCCGACCACTTCGCGCACCGTTTTCTGAATGTAGGGATGGTTCAACTGGTACTTACTTCCATCCGCAGTATAGCGCTGGCGTATTTCGTCGGGAATATCCTTCAGTGTTCCGCAATCCTCCGGGAAAATAAAATAATCAATGGCAGAGATTTTCGCTTCCACCACCATTTTGGACTGTACCCGTTTTTCCGCAGGAATATCCTGATAATGGAAAAACGCAAACTTCTGCTGCCAGCGATCGGTTACCGTCTCCGGCTTTTCCGGTTCAAAAGAAACAGAAAGAATTTGTTGTTGAGGTAAATTCTCGGGAATGGCAAAATACACTCGTAAATCCCGGATTGTTCCAGTACCTGTCCCCACCACTTCGTGGGTCGCGGTAAGCAACGTATGTCGCGTATGGTGGAGGTGGTACAATTCTCTATCCCGTCGTATCAGGCGGTACAGTTTATCCGTCTGATAATCCACATTCCAGAGGTATTTCCCGTCCCAGGCCAGGCCAAACGGATAGGGTCCGGGGGAATTCATAATCAGCACAACCTCCCCACTGGTGGGATCGATCATGTAAATCTCGTTACGAATCCGGTCGGCACACCAGAGGTAAGTTCCATCGAAAGTAAGTCCCTGGGGGTAGGTAGCGGGAGCCGGAATGGTAAACACCGCCGTTCCATCCTGAAGATCGATCCGGTAAATCTTCCGTGCCCGGTGATCCGAAACCCACAACGTGTATCCATCCCAGGCTAGTCCCTGGGGATTCGCCGAAGGTGCCTCGATAGCCATCAGCACCGTTCCGTCCCGGGGATCCACTTTGTAAATCTTCTTGCGTGCTTTATCTGCATTCCAGAGGTACTGCCCATCCCAGGCCAGTCCCATGGGCCAGAATCCCGGCGAAGGAATCTGGCGCACCACCTGCCCATTTTCGGGATTCACACACACCAGCTTATCCGCCTTATAATCGGCGACCCACAGGTACTTCCCATCAAAGGTCAATCCCGTGGAGAATTTGTAGGGTGCGGGAAATTCCTTAACCACTTTCCCCGGATATGCCCGGAGCCCCATCGTTAGAGCAACCATCAAAACGATAGCTCCCCAAAAGTAGCGTATGGAATTCATAAACATTCCCTTAATTTTAAATGAATACCTGGTGACCTTTTGATGTGAGGGAAAAAAGCAGGAGGTTATTCATTTTCTTTCAAATTTGCCTCATCCATCAACCGGCACGCTTCCAGAAGTACGTTCATAGTGGAACCGGTGATATTCTTTTCTGCCGAAACCACTTCCGGTTCGAAGCGAAAAATTCCTTTTTTAAAGGTAACCAACTTGTTGACCGCCTCCTCTCCCTGAATATTTCCACACGAAGCATGAAACAGGTTGCCTTTCTCGAACACGAGTAATCCGTCTTCCTCACTTTCCACCCGCAGAGTTCCGCTGCGCTTATTCAAATTGATTAACTGAATCACTTCCACCAGGGTTAGGTCTTCCAGATTCCCTTCGAATCCCTTCACTTTCTGGGACTTTTCGCTGTCCATCGCTTTTACCCGCCGGGAGCGCTGCAGCAATGTTTCCACTTTCTCCAGCAGCACCTGTCGATCCACCGGCTTTTCCAGATACTCATCGGCACCTGCCCGGAATCCCCGAATTTCCATATCCCGATCCTTCAGGCTGGTGAGGAAAATAAACGGCACCATGGGAATGCGAGAATTCTCACGGATCATCCAGCAAAACTCAATGCCATCCGTCTGGGGCATCATCACATCCGAAATAATTAAATCGGGCTCAATCTCGTTGGCCTTTTCCAACCCCATATCCCCATTTTCGGCGGTAAACACCTGGTATCCGGCTTTTTCCAGGCTAATTTTCAGAAGCTTCAGGACATGGGGATTGTCGTCCACAATTAAAATTTTGTCGGCCATGGCTCAAGAAACAATTTATTTTTCGTACACAACATTTAATTCTTTATTTGCTTTTAACTCATCCACCCGGCGTACCGGCGTTGTCCAGGGTGCCTGATGTAACTTTTCGGGATCGCTTTTGGCCTCTTCCACCACCCGGGTGAGTGCTTCCGCAAAATAATCCAGCATTTCCTTACTTTCCGATTCCGTTGGTTCGATCATCAACGCTTCGCGGACAATCAGGGGAAAATAAACCGTAGGTGCGTGCACCCCGTAATCCAGCAATCGTTTGGCGACATCGATTGTTTTAACTCCGTATTCCTTCACCAGATTTGCCCCGGAAAGTACAAACTCGTGCATGGGACGGGTACGATAGGGCAGTTCCAGCACTCCCTCCAGTTTCTTCAATAAATAGTTGGCATTGATAATGGCATTGCGACTAATTTCTTTCAGACCCTGGTCTCCGTGCATGCGGATGTACACATAACCGCGTACCAGAGCAGCAAAATTACCGTAAAAAGTGAGCATGCGTCCAATGGAATGGGGAATATCATAATGCCAGTAGTACCGTCCGTTCTTCTCGCGCACCACCGGTACTGGTAAAAAGTCCTGCAACCGCTCGCTTACCGCCACCGGACCCGAGCCGGGACCCCCGCCGCCATGGGGCGAAGCAAACGTTTTGTGAATATTAATGTGCAGCACGTCAAATCCCAGGTCACCGGGACGAACAATTCCCAGCAACGCATTGAGATTCGCCCCGTCCATATACATCAAGC
>JALXCH010000129.1 GCA_026991005.1 Calditrichia bacterium
TAAAGGCCGAGCACGTGTTCTGGGAATTTTACAGTCCCGATGAACCCTGGGGCGGGTACCACAAACAGTACATCTGGGCCGGAACCATCTGCCGAATGATGATGGAAGTGTATGGTGAAAATTCCAAATAACAAATCCCAAATAACAAATAACAAATCCCAAATCTCAAATAACAAAGAGGAGGAGACCACAGAGAATTTTAAACCACAGAGGGCACAGAAGACACTGAAAAACACGGAAAAATGCGAAAAAATGAAATTTTGAAATTAAAATTTCTTTGGAATTTGATGTTTGTAATTTGGAATTTCTTTGTGATTTGATATTTGGAGATTGGAATTTCACCATCTGCCGTCCCTACGGGACTTGGTGGATTTGATTTGAACGTGTTTTCCCATGGCTGAAGGCCATGGGCTAAAATCTGGTCGCCCCCCGTAAAACGGGGCCTTTCGGCCTTCGGGCTTGGGATTTGGTACTTGTGATTTGAACATTAAAAATAAGCTCGCGGAGCGAGCGCCAGATGTTAGCCCAATAATTCTTACGGTTGGCAAAATTGTGATTTGTAATTTGATGCTTGGAATTTATCTGAATTTTGGTACTTGGAATTTATTTGTAATTTGGTTCTTGTAATTTGGAATTTCTTTGGAATTTGTAATTTGATGCTTGGAATTTCACAATCTGTCGTCCCTGCGGGACTTGGTGGATTTGATTTGAACGTGTTTTCCCATGGTTGAAACCATGGGCTAAAATCTGGTCGCCCCTCCGGGGCTGCTCTGAGGCCATTCAGCGGCTTGGGTTTTGCTACTTGAGATTTGGACGTTTAAAAAGAGCTCGCGTAGCGAGCGCCAGATATTAGCCCACGAATTCATTCGTGGGAATGTAAGGAGACGAAAGAATTTAAGTCCCGTAGGGACGACAGAAATTACAAATTAGCCAAAATTAAAATGCGAGGGATAGTATGCCACATTCGTATTCTCAAATTATTATCCATTATATTTTTTCTACTAAAAAAAGAGAAAAATGGATAAAACCGGATTTACAGAAACGTGTGTGGTCTTACATGGCTGGTGTTGCAAAAAATCTGGACATTGCACCTCTTGAGATCGGAGGAACGGAAGATCATGTGCACATGCTTGTAATACTTCCCAGAACATTATCAGTTGCCGAAGCAATTCAAAAGATTAAGGGAAATACCTCGAATTGGATTCATAAGAGTTTTCCACTTCTGGAAAAATTCAACTGGCAGAATGGTTATGGGGTATTTAGTGTGAGTTATTCGAAAATAGGGGATGTACGGCGTTATATTGAAAATCAACGTGAACATCATCGGAAAAAGACATTTCAGGAAGAATTCATTGAATTTCTAAAAAAACATGGAATTGAATATGATGAGAGGTATTTATGGGATTGATCTGTTGTCCCTACGGGACTTGGTGGTTTTGATTTGACCTGTTTTCCCATGGTTGAAACCATGGGCTAAAATCTGGTCGCCCCCTGTAAAACGGGGCTTTTCGACCTTTGGGCTTGGGATTTGGTATTTGAGGTTTGGACGTTTAAAATGAGCTTGCGTAGCAAGCGCTAGATGTTAGCCCACGAATTCATTCGTGGGAACGTAGGGAAACGAAAAAATTTAAGTCCCGGAGGGACGACAGAAAATTTGAAATTTGAGGGAAATAGATTTGAAGTATTTGAATCTGTGTAATTTGTTTTTTGGTGCTTGGAATTTCTTTGGATTTTGGTTCTTGTGATTTGGAATTTCCTTGGAATTTGTGGTTTGTTTTTTGGAATTTCTTCGAGATTTGTAGTTTGTGATTTGGAATTTAACCAGAGGAACCATGATGAAACTATGCCATCTTTCCGTCTTACTCATAACCATATTCATAGTAATTTCTTTTTCCCCTGCCCAGGATGGTCTCATTCCTGCTTTTCCCCTGAAAAGCAGCGACATTACCCTGCAGCGCCTGGCTCGTCCGGGAACACCTTTCGACAAGGTGGGACGTAAATTCGCCCTTCTGGGGGACGAAAGCGGTATTTTCGAAGCCTGGGCTTATCCTCTGAAACTGCTGCGCAATTTCGAATTCTCCTTCTTCGTTCGGGAATACACCCGTCCCATTTACGGACGGGACATCGTGCGCACCATCTCCGTTTCTCCCGCTGCGACCGTGCTCACCTATACTTACCAATCCTTTACCGTTAAGGCTATCTACATCACCCCGGTGGAGGAGCCCAGTGCCATGATTTTGCTCTCCGTGGATTCCGATCATCCCCTGACCATCGTGTGTGGATTTCTGCCGGTGCTGCAACCCATGTGGCCCGCGGGTCTGGGCGGACAATACGCTTACTGGCACAACCGCCTGAAAGCCTACGTCATTTCCGAATCCACCGGCCACAACCACGGACTGGTGGGTTCACCGGCTGCGGAAGGCATTTCTTACACTCCCGCTCACATGCTGTCGGACACCCCCAACGAATTCAAAATCGTGGTGCGCGATCCCCGGGCGGTGCGGGACAAATACATTCCCATTTACCTGGCCGGGGGAAAAGGGGAGTGGAAAGCAGTGGAAGCGGTGTACCAGCGGCTGCAGGAAAATCCGGAGGAGCTGTACCACCGCACCGTGGAGCATTACCGGAAACTGCGGGAGAACACCCTGCGGGTTCACACCCCCGATACGCTGCTGAACCTGGCCTTCGAATGGGCAAAGATTTCCTACGACAATCTGCTGGTGGAGAATCCCGATCTGGGTCGGGGATTGGTGGCGGGATTGGGTGCTTCTGGAACGGGAGGACGTCCCGGTTTTGGCTGGTTTTTTGGGGGCGATGCTTACATCAACTCCTTTAGCCTGAATGCCCTGGGAGCCTACCAAACCGTGCGGGATGCCCTGGCCTTCACCCAAAAATGGCAGCGCAAGGACGGTAAGATGGCACACGAGCTTTCCCAGGCCGCCGGGTACATCGACTGGTGGAACGACTACCATTACGGCTACATCCACGGGGATACCACCCCATTTTACCTGGTAGCCATGTACGACTACTACCGCAGTACCGGCGATCTGGAATTTGTAAAGCAGAGCTGGGAATCACTGAGAAAAGCTTACCGCTGGTGCCTCTCCACCGATGCCAACGGCGACGGGTTAATGGATAATCGCCAGGCGGGGCTGGGTGCTTCGGAGTACGGGGATTTCACCGGGGTGGAAACGGACGTTTACCTGGGTGCCGTCTGGACGCGTGCCAATCTGGGGATGGGGGTGCTGGCCGAAGCGGTGGGCGACGGCAAACTGGCCCGCCAGGCCCGGAAGAACTACCAGCGTGCCCGGGAGGCTTTCCGGACAAAATTCTGGAATCCCCGGCAGGGGGTGTACGCTTACGCCTTTAACTCCAGCGGGCAGCAGGTGGAGGAAATTTCTCCCTGGTGCACGGTGGGTCTCATGTGGCAACTGGGGGAAGCGGAACCGACCCGGCAAACGCTGGAACGGCTGAGCCGCGCTGATGTGTTTACCGATTGGGGCGTGCGGATGATTTCCACCGAAAGCAAATATTTCCAGCCCCTGAATTACAATTACGGTGCGGTGTGGCCCTTTGTGGGGAGCTGGGCGGCTACGGCGTTTTTCAAGAACGGTTTTCCCCTGCAGGGCAGCCAGTTGTTGAGTGCCAACGTGCAGCATACGTTTGACAATTCTCTGGGAAATGTGACCGAAGTATTTTCCGGGGCGCGGGACATCTGGCCGCAGGAGGCGGTGAGTCACCAGGGATTTTCCACCGCCGGGGTGGTGCTTCCTTTTGTGCGCGGCATGCTGGGTCTGGAAGGCGATGTCAGCAAGCGACAACTGGTTTTCCAGCCGCAGTTTCCCGCAGATTGGCCTCAGGTGAGAGTAGAAAATTGCCGGGTGGGTTCGCTGGTCGCCGATTTGACCTACACCCGTCAGGACAGCCTGATTCGATTGGAGATTCAGGCGCGGCAGGCGGAGGGCTACCGGTTGGTTTTCGCTCCGGGATTGTTTACAGGTAGTACGGTTCAATCGGTTCTGGTGAACGGAAATCGGGCGGAATTTCACCTCAAGCACCGGGGCTATTTGATCTTTCCGGAAGTTTCCTTCCCTCTGCAGGAAGGGGAGAACCGGGTGGAGATTCGCTTCCATCCCACGGTGGAAGTGCTGCCACCCCTGCAGAAGAATGAGGTGGGACAGCGGAATCGCGGCCTGAAGATTGTCTCCCTGCAACGGGAGGCCGATCGCCTGACACTGCAGGTGCAGGGATTGGCCGGTGCATCCTATGAATTGCGCCTCACCCATCCCGAACAGATTACCCGGGTTCAGGGTGCCCGGCTAAAAGGGGAACGGTTGGTCATCGAATTTCCCGCCGGGGAAAAGGGAAGTTTTCTGGAAACCAATATCAAGATATGGGTAAATCCCAAATGACAAATCCCAAATAACAAATAATAAATCCCAAATAACAAATAACAAAGAGGAGAAAACCACAGAGGACACAGAAGACACTAATTTAATTAAGAATTATGAATTTTTAATTTTGAATTATTGGAAATTGTGCATATTAGAGCGTAGAGCAATTTGATACTCCTGAATGTAATTATTTTTTTGACAGGATAAACTAGATTGACAGGATAAATGTCTTAAAATTATTAATTCAAAATTCAAAATTATCATTTCATCCTGTGTATCCTGTTAATCCTGTCTAAAAATCGGTGAATCTTGTCAAAGATTTGGAATTTGTGATTTGTGATTTGGAATTTCCTTGTATTTTGTTATTTGGTGCTTGGAATTTATTTGGATTTTGGTGCTTGTGATTTGTGATTTATTTGGTTATTGGAATTTCACAATCTGTCGTCCCTGCGGGACTTAATGGTTTTGATTTGAATCTGGTTTCCCATGGCTGAAGGTCATGGGCTAAAATCTGGTCGCCCCCCGTAAAACGGGGCCTTTCGGCCTTCAGGGGCTTGGTTTCAAAGGGAAATTGTATTAAGAGGAAAGAAAATTGTTGTCTGCAATTTGAAATTTCAAAAGAGCTCGCGGAGCGAGCGTCAGATGTTAGCCCACGAATTCATTCGTGGAAATGGGGAACGAAACGAAAAAGTGAGTCCCGTAGGGACGACAGAAAATTGTTTTGAGATTTGGAGATTATTTGGAATTTGTGATTTGTTTTTTGGAATTTATCTGGGATTTGATATTTGTGATTTGGAATTTCTTTAAGATTTGTTATTTGGAAATTGGAATTTAACCGTTCGGAGATGGTATGAAAAAACTTTCGTGGATATTCTTCCTGTTGTTTGGGCTTATCGATTCCGGTTTGACCCAGAATGTGCTGGAAACGCTGCTTTCGCCCGCGCAATTGCCGGTGCTGAAACCCGGTCGAATGTACCAGATTTCCAGTTACGACACCACCGGTGGCAACAACGACCGCATCTCTCTACAGCCGGGTGAAACGGCAGTCATAGCCCGCCTGAAGGGTCCCGGGGTGATTACCCGCATCTGGCTCACCATCGACTCCCGCGATCCTTACTTCCTGCGGCGCATTGTGTTGCGCATGTACTGGGACGGTGAGGAGCACCCTTCGGGGGAAGTCCCCATCGGCGATTTCTTCGGTACGGGATTCGAATACCGCCATTACGTGTCGCAATTCCTGGGCATGAGCAGCGGTGGCTATTACTGCTATTTCCCCATGCCCTTCAACAAATCCGCCCGCATCGAGGTGGAAAATCAAACCGGGCAGGAGGTTTACGCGTTTTACTACCAGATTGACTACCAGAAGCTGGAGAAACCGCTCCCCCGTGATGTAGCCTATTTCCACGCCTGGTGGCATCGGGAGATTCGGACCACCCCAGGGAAAAATTATCTGGTGCTGGAAGCCCGGGGGAGGGGGCATTTTGTGGGAATGAACATGAGCATGCAGAGCTACCGGCGCAATCTCTGGTTCCTGGAAGGGGACGAAATGGTGTACGTGGATGGGGAATCCTTTCCTTCCATTTACGGCACCGGCACAGAGGATTACTTCACCGGCGGCTGGTATTTCAATCGCGGGGAATTCGCGGCCCCCTACCACGGTCTTATTCTAAAGGACGACTCGCTGGGACGGATTGCCGCTTACCGTTTCCAGGTGGGGGATGCCATTCCCTTTCGCAAATCGCTCAAATTCACCATCGAGCATGGTCACGCCAACAGCGTGGTAGCGGATTACAGCAGCACCGCCTACTGGTACCAGCTGGAGCCGCACCAGCCGTTTCCACCCCTGCTGAAGGCGAGTTTGCGGATTCCCCTGCGGGTAGCGGTTCCCCCGGGCGCGCTGGAAGCGGAATCCCTGCAGCCGCAGGGAGAAGTGCGTTACCGTGTGCAGGATATGTCCGATTTCGGCCCGGATTGGAGCGGACTGAAGCAGTTGCGGGTGGAACCGCAAACGGCAGCCAGGCACTTCGTCCTGACCATTCCCGATGTAGAAGAGGAACGGTACAACGTGGCCCTTTACTTCACCAGCGGTCCGGATTACGGGAATGCCGATATTTTTTATTCCGGGAAAAAAGTGGGGGAAATCCGGGGCTACCGGTCGGAGGTGTTTCCCGGTGGGAAATTGCTGCTGAAAGATTTACGAGCGCAGAATGGCACCCTGCCACTCCACTTCCTGATTACGGGAAAGGAGAAAAAGTCCGGGGGCTATGCGGTGGGACTGGATGCCCTGGTACTGGAGCCGGTGCGGGAGTACATTCCCCGGTGGTACATCATCGGGCCGTTTCCCAATCCCCGCAAATCGGAAACCGAGCGTCTGGGGTTGGACACGGTGTATCCACCGGAGCGGGAAATTGATTTCAGCAAAAGCTATTGGGGGGCGGACAGTCAGATAGTGCACTGGCAGGTGGTGGAAACGCCCTCGGATGGCCGGGTGCACCTGTGGGACAAATTCAAACCGTATGAACTGGTGGTGGCATACGCGTTTACCTACATCTACGCGCCCCGGGATACGGTAGTGCCGTTGCTCATCGGCTCCGACGACGGCATCAAAGTGTTTTTGAACCGGAAACCGATATTTCGCAAGCTGCTGGTACGCATCTCCATGCCGGATCAGGATCGCATTCCGTTGCATTTGAAAAAAGGGTGGAATGAGCTGTTGCTAAAGATTGAAAACAATTTTGGAGGTTACGCCTTTTTCGCCCGCTTGCTGGATCCCGACCGCCAATTCAGGGTGAGCCTGACCAGAGATGGAAAAGAAGAATAAAAAGACAAAATTATGACGGGATAAATAAGAAAGTTTAATTAAGAGTTCATAGTTTTTAATCTTAAATTAATTTGATTTGTGCACGTTGGGGCAATTCGGTACTTCTGAATATAATATTTTTAGACAGGATTTACTGGATATACAGGATAAAAGCCAATTTTGAATTTTAATTATGAATTAATAATTTTAAAACGCTATCTTGTTAATCCTGTTTATCCTGTCTAAAAAAATAAATTCATGATTCAAAATTATTTTTCGTTGAATCCTGTCAAAAAATTTGGAATTTGTGTTTTGTTTTTTGGAATTTCTTTGGAATTTGTTATTTGGATATTGGAATTTCTTTGGGATTTGATATTTGTGATTTGGAATTTCTTTGAGATTTGTGATTTGGAAATTGGAATTTCGTCTTCTGTCGTCCCTACGGGACTTGATGGTTTTAATCTGATCCAGCATTCCCATGGCTGAAGGCCATGGGAATGCTGGATC